>JAWOEP010000498.1:0-5976 GCA_046482705.1 Desulfotignum sp. | reverse complement strand
CGCCGGTTTTCCTCATCCACCTGCTGAACGAGCACGGTGACGGCATCCCCGGGTTTCAATGCATCAAAGGATTTGGCATCTGCAGCATTCCTGACGGCTGATACGGGCATCAGGCCTGTCACCCCCGGTTCCAGGCCGATGAACAGTCCGAATGTCTCTCTTTTTTCCAGCCGGCCTGCCAGGATCTCTCCTGGTTTGTATTTGACAGAGATCCCGGTCCAGGGATCTCCCAAGGCATCCTTGATGCTCAAAGAAACCCGTTTGGCATCCATATCAATGGATTTTATCACCACCTGAATTTCTTCGCCTTTTTCCACCACATCTTCAGGCCGCATGACCCTTTTCGTATGGCTCATTTCACTGATATGCACCAGGCCGTCCACACCGGGCGCAATTTCCACGAATGCGCCGAAACTGGTAAGGCGCACAACTTTTCCGGTCACCTGGTCACCAGGCTTAAATGCTGTTTCCATGCTGTCCCAGGGATCTTCGGCCGTTTGTTTAACAGACAGGGAGATTTTGGGCAGATCCTGTCCTTCCAGGTGGTCTATTTTCAACAGTTTCACCAGCACTGTGTCTCCGGGCTGCACCACATCATCAGGTTTATCGATCCTGGACCAGCTCAACTCGGAAATATGGGCCATGCCCTCCACATCCGGTGCCAGTTCGATAAAAGCGCCGTAAGACATGAGCCGGGTAACGGTTCCCTGGATTGTATCCCCCACTGCCACATCTGCCAGAAATGCCTGCTGGGCTTCTTTCATCTGCGCTGTCAGCAGATCTTTGCGGGATACCACAATATTCCGGCCGCTTTCCTCATACCGGGTGACCAGAAAATGATGGGTCTGCCCCACAAAATCCTCAGGGGTTTCCACATATTTGACATCCATCTGGCTTACCGGACAAAAAGCCCGCTTGCCCAGGATATCCACATTGAAACCACCTTTTATAACAGCCTTTACCTTTCCCTCCACAGGGGTTTTGTTGTGGGCCGCATCTTCCAGCAGGGCAATTTTTCCTGCACCGGAAATCGCCCTGGACAAAATGATCTCGCTTTCACTCAAGGACACCACATACAAGGTTATGGTGTCACCCGCCTGCCAGGGGAATTCACCGTTTTCATCCAC
This sequence comes from Desulfotignum sp., assembly GCA_046482705.1. Lineage (GTDB taxonomy): Bacteria > Desulfobacterota > Desulfobacteria > Desulfobacterales > Desulfobacteraceae > Desulfotignum. The sequence continues at coordinate 4,849 of JAWOEP010000498.1, read as the reverse complement.
CAGCTCGTTTTTTTCCACAACACCGTCACTTTTGGTGCCGGTATCAATATACACACTGGCCCTGCCAACAGATATGATCTTTCCTTCCACCATATCTCCCGGTTTAAGTTCGCGGCCCATGTTGTCTCCATAGGATGCAAAAAGTTCTTCAAAACTCAATTCTTCGGAATTGTTGTCCGGGTTTTCATCAAATTTTTCTGTCATGGTCCTTCTCCAAACAAGGCGGTTATGTAACACATGCCTGACTACTATACTTTACCACAGCCTGTGTAAAGCAAAAAAAGTTTTTATGGACACCCGGGGCCCGACCCCGTGACTGCTCATGGCAGGTCTGCTTTGACCCGTTCCAGAAGCCTGCCGGCCAGCTCTTCGGTAATTCCCGGCAGGGCGGTCAGTTCGCCCACAGTGGCATTTTTCAGATTCTCCAAGCCTTTGAAACGGTGGAGAATCAGCTTTTTCTTTTTGGGCCCGATGCCGGGGACAGTATCAAAAACAGACAGGCTGCCCCGTTTTTCCCGCCGGCTGCGCTGGAAGGTGACGGCAACCCTGTGGGCCTCATCTCTTATCTGCTGCAGCAGGAACAAGGCCTTTTTGGCAGATGCGGTGTTCAAAGGATTGGCCCGGCCCGGGATATAAATCTTGTCCATATCTTCGCCTTTTGTTTCATCTTTTTTGGCCAGGCCTGCCACAGCAAATCTGCCCTGGATTCCCAGTTCTTTGAGCACCGACACTGCCATGCCCAGCTGCCCTTTTCCACCGTCCACCACCAGCAGATCCGGCCAGGCCATTTCTGTTTCTTCCTTTAAAAACCGGCGGGTCAACACCCGGGTCATACAGGCATAATCATCCGGCTGGTCCATATCCTGGATAATATATCTCCGGTAGGCACTTTTTTCCGGGCTGCCCCCGACGAACACCGCCATGGATGATACCGGGTCCTGTCCGGAAAGACTGGAATTGTCAAAACATTCGATCCGATCGGGTAACCGGTCCATCTGTAAAAGGGACTGAAGCATGGCCAGGGCAGACCGTGCAGCCTCTTCTTTGACCAGAAGCTTTTCCAGTTCCCGGCCGGCATTGACACAGGCCATCTCCACCAGCCGGCGTTTTTCCCCCCGCACCGGCACATATACCGTCACTTTTTTTTCTTTTTTTTCCCGCAGCACAGATGCCAGGGCATCCAGGTTTTCAATCTCCCGGTCCACCAGCACAGCATCCGGCAAAAACCGGGTTTTGCCATAATACTGCCACAAAAAAGCCCGGAGGATTTCGTCATTTTCCCTGAACCCGGGATCCAGGGAATAATGCACCGTATCCACCAGCCGGCCGGACCGGACAAGCATCACCGTGACAACAGCCATCCCCTGTTGTGCAGCCAGGCCCATCACATCCCGGTCCTTGAGATCAGCGCACACCACCACCTGTTTTTCCATGATATTGGTTATGGCAAACATGGCATCCCTTTTCTGGGCCGCTTTTTCAAATTCCCGGGATTCGGCATGGGCCTGCATCTCGTTTTTTAATTTCTGCATCACCTGGCCGGGCCTGCCCTTTAAAAACAAAACCGCATCCCTGACCTGCTGCATGTACGCTGCTTCCGCCACCTTCATACAGCAGGGCCCCATGCATTCCTTGATCTGATAATTGAGGCAGGGCCGGGACCGGTTTTTGAACTGGGTGTCCCTGCATTTTCTGAGCTTGAAAATTTTCTGAATCTGCCGCAGGGTCCGGTTCACACTGCCGGAAGAGGAATAGGGGCCAAAATACAGGGCATGGTCGTTTTTTATTTTGCGCACCCGCTGGATGGCGGGAAAGGGCGCATGCATGTCAATGCGCAGCAGCGGATAATTTTTCCCGTCCTTGAGCAGCACATTATATCTGGGCCGGTGGGCTTTTATCAGGTTGGACTCCAGGATAAACGCCTCATGGTCGGATGCGGTGATGATCAGGTCGAAATCCCTGACCATGGCCAGAAGGGCCGCGGTTTTGCCATCCGGGTGTTTTTGTTTGGCAAAATAGGACCCCAGCCGCTTTTTCAGGTCTTTTGCCTTTCCCACATAAATAATCTTTGCTTTGGCATCCTTCATCAGGTAGACCCCCGGGCTGTGGGGGGCCTGGAGATATTTTTCCGCAAGTGCGGGATTCAGTCCGGTCAAAACGGCACCATCTCTGTCAATTGTCTGATCTTATCCCGGTACCGGGCTGCCTGTTCAAACTCCAGCTGTTCCGCCGCCTTTTTCATCTTGAATTCCAGATCCCGGACAAGGTCCTCCAGGTCGAGTTCTTCTCCATCATAGGCCTGGATCTCTTCATGCACAGATGCGGCTTCATCCGGCGCATCGGTTCCTTGTCTTGGATAGGTGAACACGTTGAGCTGTTTCTGGATGGTGGCGGGAACAATATTATGGACTTCGTTATAGGCTTTTTGTATTTTGCGGCGGCGGCGGGTTTCATCCATGGCCTTTTTCATGGACCCGGTCTCTTTCTCCGCATACATGATCACCCGGCCGAACACATTTCTGGCAGCCCTGCCGAAAATCTGGACAAAAGACCGGAAAGACCGTAAAAATCCCTCCTTGTCCGCATCCAGAATGGCCACCAGGGAGACTTCAGGTATGTCCAGCCCTTCCCTGAGCAGATTTATACCGATGAGCACGTCAAATATGCCCTGGCGCAGGTCCTGGATAATTTCAATGCGCTCCATGGTGGCGATATCGGAGTGCAGGTATTTCACCTTCAGTCCCAGATCGGCATAATATTCAGTCAAATCTTCGGCCATGCGCTTGGTCAGGGTGGTTACCAGAACCCGTTCATTGGCCTCCACCCGCTTGACTATCTCCTGGTACAGATCATCCACCTGGTTTCTGGCATCCCGCACCTGGACCCGGGGGTCCAGCAGACCTGTGGGCCGTACGATCTGTTCCGCCACCCGGATACCCGCCTTTTCCAGTTCATAATCCGCCGGAGTGGCAGACACATAAATGATCCTGGAGGTCCGGGCCGTGAATTCATCAAACTTCAAGGGGCGGTTGTCCACGGCAGAGGGCAGCCGGAATCCATAATCCACCAGGGTCTGCTTTCTGGAACGGTCGGCCTTGTACATAGCCCCGAGCTGGGACACGGAAATATGGCTTTCATCAAAAAACAAAAGAAAATCATCCGGCATATAATCCAGAAGCGTGGGGGGCGGCTCCCCCGGGGCCCTGCCGGTGAGATGGCGGGAATAGTTTTCTATACCATTGCAGTATCCGATCTCATTGAGCATTTCCACATCGTAATGGGTCCGCTCCTCCAGGCGCTGGGCCTCCACCAGCCGGTTCTCCGACCGCAGCACTTCCAGCCGCTCTTTGAGTTCCGCAAGGATCCCTTCCACCGCTTTTTTCCGGGTCTGGCGCCTGGTCACATAATGGGATGCCGGATAAATGGCTGTCTGGTCAAAAGTATGGAGCACCTCCCCACGCAGGGGGTCGATCTCACAGATCTCTTCAATGGTGTCCCCGAAAAAATCTATGCGCACTGCCCTGTCCTCTTCGTAAGCCGGAAATATTTCCAGCCGGTCCCCCCTGACCCGGAACACCCCCCTGTGAAAATCGGTATCATTTCGGGTATACTGAATTTCCACCAGTTTCTTGATCACCTTTTCCCGGGAAATCTCCATGTCCCTGGCCAAAGTAACGCGCAGATCCAGGTAGTCCTCCGGAGCGCCCAGACCGTAGATGCAGGAAACGGATGCCACCACAATGACATCCGGCCGGGCCAGCACCGACCGGGTGGCGGAATGGCGCATTTTGTCGATAATATCATTGATGGAGGAGTCCTTCTGGATATAGGTATCGCTGGACGGCACATATGCCTCGGGCTGGTAATAATCATAATAGGAGACAAAATATTCCACGCAGTTATCCGGAAACAACGCCTTGAACTCATTGTACAGCTGGGCTGCCAGGGTTTTATTGGGGGCAATGATCAGGCTGGGTTTTTCCACCCGGGCGATAATATTGGCCATGGTAAAGGTCTTGCCTGATCCGGTCACCCCCAAAAGTACCTGGTGGGGTTCATGGTCCATCACCCCCTCAGACAGGTACTGAATGGCTTTGGGCTGATCCCCGGTAGGGGAAAACACGGATTGCAGATGAAACAGTCCCATTCTGGAAATCTCTTTTTTCGGGTTAAAACCGTTACAGGCCACAGATGACCGATTTTTGGAAAAATAAGTCCATATTCTTACATATCAAGTTTTCATAAAAAAATCACGGCCATAATACCCCGGGAATTTCCGTGATATTGCGGCTGCTGTGTGGAATGAAATAAATCGGTATCAGGCTGTTTGCACATATGCATCTTTATGGTATGCTGCCTCTTATTTAACACAACACCATCGGAGTTGATACGCTTCCATGCCGGGACCCCAAAAAAATTGTCTGCGCATCTGTATTCCTGCGCTTTTGTTTTTTCTTTTATGCTGGTTATGCTGGCATCTGCCTGCACCGGGATATGCAGATACCAGGCCTTTTTTAAAACTCACTGAACAGGAAAAAGCATTTGTTGCAGACCATCCAATCATCCGGGTGAGCAATGAAATGGACTGGCCCCCTTTTGATTTTGCTGTGGGTGACCAACCCTACGGGCTGAGCATTGACCTCATGGACATGCTGTCATCCCGGCTTGGAATAACTTTTGAATACATAAACGGATACCGGTGGAATGAACTGCTCAAGATGTTCCAAAACAAAGAGCTGGATGTGCTGCAATCCGCTTATATGAGCCGGGAACGCTGGCAGTACGGACTGTTCACCCGGCCATATTATAAGGATAAAACCGTCTTTGTTGTGCCGGCCCATGCCCCCGG
>JAWOEP010000495.1:0-5217 GCA_046482705.1 Desulfotignum sp. | reverse complement strand
TGTCTGTGTTAAAGGATATCCGTGGCAACCAGAGTGTGACGGACCAGAATCCGGAAGAACGGTACCAGGCCCTGGAAAAATACGGCCGGGATCTGACCCAGCTGGCCCGGACCGGCAAACTGGACCCGGTGATCGGCAGAGATGATGAAATCCGGCGGATTGTCCAGGTGTTGTCCAGGCGGAGAAAAAACAACCCCGTGCTCATCGGAGAACCCGGGGTGGGGAAAACCGCCATTGTGGAAGGCCTGGCCCAGCGTATCGTGGAAGGGGATGTGTCTGATTCTTTGAAAAACCGCCGGGTGGTGGCCCTGGACATGGGGGCCCTGCTGGCCGGTGCCAAGTTCAGGGGCGAATTTGAAGAACGGCTAAAAGCCGTACTCAAGGAGGTGGAATCTGCCGAAGGTGAGGTGGTGTTGTTCATTGACGAGCTGCACACCGTGGTGGGGGCAGGTGCTTCCGAAGGGTCTGTGGATGCCTCCAACATGCTCAAGCCGGCATTGGCCCGAGGCACCTTGCGGTGCGTGGGCGCCACCACGCTGAATGAATACCGCAAGTATATAGAAAAGGACGCCGCCTTAGAGCGCAGGTTCCAGCCGGTCATGGCCAAAGAACCCAGTGTGGCAGACACCATTTCCATCCTCAGGGGGCTCAAGGAGAAATATGAGGTTCACCACGGTATCCGTATCAAGGATTCTGCCCTGGTGGCGGCTGCCACCCTGTCCAACCGGTATATTGCGGACCGGTTTTTACCGGACAAGGCCATTGACCTGATTGACGAGTGCGCTTCCAGACTGCGTATTGAAATCGATTCCATGCCCCGGGCCATTGACGAGATTCAGCGCAGAATAACCCAGGCACAGATCGAACGCCAGGCCCTGCTTAAGGAAAAAGACCCGGCATCCAGGGAACGCCTGGAAAAACTGGAAAAAGACATTGCATCCATGTCCGAGGAAATCGGGCCCATGAAGATGCGCTGGGACAGTGAAAAAGGTCTGATCCAGGAAATATCGGGTATCAGAGAAGAGCTGGACAAGTGCCAGACCCAGGCCCAGGTGGCGGAACGCGCAGGAGACCTGGAAAAAGTGGCCCAGATCCGCTATGGCACCATGGCCCAGCTCCAGAAGGATCTGGAAGCCAAAAAACAGGAACTGGAAGAGCTGCAGCAGACCGGAAAAATGCTCAAAGAGGATGTGGAAGATACGGATGTGGCCGAAGTGGTGTCTGCCTGGACCGGGATCCCGGTGTCCAAAATGCTGGAAGCGGAACAGGAAAAGCTGATACACATGGAAGATTATATCAAACAGCGGGTCATCGGCCAGACCCAGGCTATTGATGCGGTATCCAATGCTGTTCGCCGGGCCAGATCAGGTTTGTCTCCCGAGGACCGGCCCATCGGCACCTTTATTTTCATGGGGCCTACCGGCGTGGGAAAAACCGAGCTGGCCAAATCCCTGGCTGAGTTCATGTTTGACAGCAAACAGGCCATGGTCCGTCTGGACATGTCTGAATACATGGAAAAGCATTCAGTGGCACGCCTTATCGGCGCCCCTCCAGGATATGTGGGGTATGATGAAGGCGGATTTCTCACTGAAACCGTGCGGCGCCGGCCCTATTCCGTGCTGCTGTTTGATGAAATTGAAAAAGCACACCCGGATGTGTTCAATATCCTGCTCCAGGTCCTGGATGACGGCCGGATGACAGACGGGCACGGCCGTACAGTGGATTTTCGGAACACCATCATCATCATGACATCCAATGTGGGATCACGGTTTCTCCAGGAGTCAGGCACCAGCGGTGGGTTTTCTACAGAAGAGGTGGATGCGGGCATTGCCCGGGCCTTAAAAGAGGTGTTCCGTCCTGAATTTTTAAATCGTATTGATGAGATCATCACCTTCCATGCTCTGGATATGGAACATATCAAACAGATAGCCGAGATCCAGATCCAGGATTTGAACAAGCGCCTGTCTGCCAGAGGGCTGGAAGTTCATCTGGATGCGGAGGCCATGGCATATCTGGCCCAAAAAGGGTATGACCCCAGTTTCGGGGCCAGGCCTTTAAAACGGGTCATCCAGCGGGAGATTGAAAATCCGCTGTCCTTGTCCCTCCTGAAAGGGGAGTTTGTCAAAGGAGATGCGATCCGTTTTACCCTGGATGAAACAAAACAGGGACTTTCGTTCAGCCGATAGGATCAGAGCCGCCGGCTGAATTCCATGGCATCTGTATTATTGGATAAAAATCTGTACAAGGTGGCCCGGCCGACCCCTAAGACCCGGGCCGCCTTTGACTTGTTGCCCCCGGTTTTGGTCAGGGCTGCTTTTACAGATGCTGCATCCAGCCTTCCTTTTGCAGCGAATGCCTCTGTATCCTGGGGGAAACTGTGTGCCGGAGCCAGGGGGGCTTCCCCCCCGCTGATTTCCGGCGGCAGGTCTGACGCCATAATTTTTTTGCCCCGGCATCGTACCACGGAAAACTGGATCACATTTTTCAATTCCCTGACATTGCCGGGCCAGTCATAGTCCAGAAGCACATTCATGGTTTCGTCAGCCAGAGCAGGAACGGCATTGTTGTTTTCCAGTTCTGCCTGTTTCAGAAAATGGGCTGCCAGCAGCGGAATATCGGTTTTCCGCTGCCGCAAAGGGGGCAGTGATATGGGAATGACATTGAGGCGGTAGTACAGATCTTCTCTGAACCGGCCGGCCCTGACCTCATCTTTGAGATTTTTATTGGCAGCGGAAATGATACGCACATCCACAGATACTTTTTTTTCTCCCCCTACCTTTTCAAAGGTGCCTTCCTGGAGAAACCGCAGCAGTTTGACCTGGATTTTCAAGGGCAGTTCCGCCACCTCATCCAGGAACAACGTACCTTTGTGGGCCAGTTCAAACCGGCCTTTTCTTTCCTTGACCGCGCCGGTGAACGCGCCTTTGACATGGCCGAAAAGCTCGCTTTCCACGATCCCCTCTGGAATGGCCCCGCAGTTCACCGGCACAAAGGCCCCGTTTCCATAGGCAGATATGTCATGGATGGCATTGGCCACCCGTTCCTTGCCGGTGCCGGTTTCCCCGGATACATGGACCGGATAGCTGTACAGGGCCACATCCCGGATCTGCCGGAATATCTCCTGCATGGTGCTGTCTTTGCCGATGATACCGTTGAAACTGGACAGGGTTTCTGTTTTCAGAGACAGGTCGATGGATTCGGTGAGGTCCCGGAAAGAAGCGATGACGCCGTTCAACAACCCGTCATTGTCAATGATGGCGGAAACGGTCATTTCCAGGTGCCGGGTGTCGCCTGTGCGGGTGACAAAGGTGACGGGGTACTCTTTGGTATCGGAAAACAGGTCCGGGGTATCATTGCAGAATGAGCATTTGGTGCCGCAGAAAGGAGAATTGAATACATTGTGACAATCTTTGCCCAGAACCTCTTTTTTTTGGTATCCAGTGATTTTTTCCGCTTCTTTGTTAAACACGGTGATGATACGTTCTGTGGTATGGGCAATAATCCCCAGTTTGAGATTATCCAGAACAAGGTTCAGGTTGTCCCGGTCCAGAAGGCTGCGGGTAAAATTTTTCATGACAGGTCATTTCCGGCATCAACAGGTTCATATGTGTACAAAACTGATGCCTTAAATGACACATTTGTGTATCAAGGGCAATGTTTTTTTTGTCCGGCAGGCAAAAAAATACAACAATCAGTCGTCTTCCCAGAAAATGCAATCTTTGGGGCAATTTTTCATGGCTTCATGGATATCGTCATCCTGGTAATTATCCAGGGGCTTCACCTGGACAAAGCCTGAATCGCTGATTTCAAAGGCATGGGGGGCCAGTTCCACACAGATTTCACACAAGATGCATGCCCCCAGATCAATGGCAGGTAGCTTCATTTGTTTGCAATATCCGTTTTTGCCGGGCCTGTTTTGGGATCTGTTACTGTTTCATGCCACCATCCCTTCTGTATATGGGCCTGCTTTTCCTTTAAAGCCAGATCCAGAATCCGGTATCCGGAGTCCAGCAGAATACCATACAGCACCCCGCACCCGGGATCTTCGTGATTGTCATACCCCCGGCGTGCCAGATCAATCATTTCATTGGCCATGTCAATGGTGCGGGCAATGTTTTTATCACATTTTTTGTGCGGCATCCGGCATTCCTTTATTCTGATGTTGCCCGGATCTGTCCCTGTGCATCACCACCGGAACGGGCCAGATCGCAGATACGGGTAAGTGCAAAATGCCATCCGGTATACAGCTGTATCTTTTTTGTATCTGCCAGGATATGATCGGGCAGAGAGCCGGGACCCGGGGGGGCGGCACCCGCAAGAGCCCGGACAGCATACGCTTTTTTGGTCTCATCTCTATCGTCGAGAAACAAGCCGATCAATCCGGCCAGATGGGGGGTCAGTTTGTCAGGAAAAGCCCTGACACAGGTGCCGATACCCCACAGCACCCCCTGCTGCAGCAGGGGATTGTCAATGTAATTGGCCTTTGGGTCCAGAAAGGAAAACAAAATGGATGCATATTCTTCTGCCAGAGCCGGACTCCGGCCCGTGATTTCCCCCATGGCCTCAGCAGATCCCCATCCGATACCCCCTGATTCATCATTGAGGTTCCACATGAGCCGACGCATCAGGTTCCGGGCATTTTCCATGTGTCCGGCTGCCAGCCGTTTCCCTACAAACCCCATGGCAGTAACACTGCGGAATTTGATCAGTTCATCAGGGGTGTAGAAATGGGAGAACAGATGTCCCACCAGTTGTTTGTCCGGAATTTTCTCCAGCTGGTCCAGAGCTGCTTGTCTGTTTGGGCTTTTAAGGATTTCTCTGACCCGTTGCCGGGTTTTTCTGCCGTGTGGTTTGACCATAACCTTTCCTGTAATCGGTTGATAAAATCATGCAAATACCAAAAGCATAAATCATACCATGATTGCATCAGGATATAAATGCCTGCAGGGAGCTCTGGATATTTGCCATAAGCATGCCGGGCTTTCGATCGCTCTGTGCAGCACGCTGTTTCAGGGCCCGTCCCTGGTGGTGTCCTGTGCCCGGCCCGAGGTCTGCGGGGGCCGGTTTACATACGAACAATGAAGTGCGGCATCCCGTCCTCTGGTTGAAAACCATCCCGGCATCTTTTACCAGGCCCCCTCCGACGCTGACGGTCCGTTCACAGGACACCACCAGGGGCTCCCCGTAGAAGCGCATGCTGCTATAGCAAATATTCAG
>JAWOEP010000489.1:0-4686 GCA_046482705.1 Desulfotignum sp. | reverse complement strand
TCCAATAACACCATCAAAGGCACCCAGTTTGCAGATTTTCCCGATACCGGCAAGGTGCCCCTGGTGGCTGACATGTCTTCAGATATTTTTTCACGGCCCCTGCCCATGGAGAAGTTCGGCCTGATTTACGCCGGTGCCCAGAAAAACCTGGGGCCTTCCGGCACCTGCATGGTCATTATCCGCAAGGATTTTTTGGAAACCGCAAACAAAAACCTGCCATCCATGCTGTCCTATGCCACCTATGCACAAAAAAATTCCATGTACAACACCCCGCCGTGTTTCGGGATCTACACCATCGGTCTGGTGCTCAAGTGGATACAAAAAACATTCGGCACCCTGGAAGAAATGGCGGCATTCAACCGCAAAAAAGCAGGTATTCTCTATGATGTGATTGACAGATCAGACTTTTACCAGGCCACCGCACAAAAAGGTTCCCGGTCCCTCATGAATGTTACTTTCCGGCTGCCCACAGAGGCGCTGGAAAAACAATTTGTGGCAGATGCCCAGAAAAAAGGCATGGGGGGGCTTAAGGGACACAGGTCTGTGGGCGGGTGCCGGGCATCCATTTACAATGCCGCCACCATGGAAAGTGTGCACGCACTCACGGAATTCATGACATCTTTTGAAAAGGAGAATGCACAATGAAGGTTCTGGTCAGCGATAAAATGGATGAGGCAGGCATTGATATTTTCAAAAACCAGGAAGGTATTGACGTGGATGTCAACATTGGCCTGTCCGCAGAAGAACTGCAAAAGATTATCGGGTCATATGATGCCCTGGCAATCCGCAGCGCCACCAAGGTGGACAAGGCCCTGCTGGATGCGGCCGTGAACCTCAAGGTTATTGCCCGGGCAGGCATCGGCCTGGACAATGTGGACATTGACGAAGCCACCAGAAAAGGGGTGGCGGTCATGAATACCCCCGGGGGCAATACCGTGACCACGGCGGAACATGCCATTGCCATGATGATGGCCCTTACCAGAAATATCCCCCGGGCCACCGCTTCCATGAAGGCGGGCAAATGGGAAAAAAAGCTGCTCCAGGGCCGGGAAATTTTCAACAAGACCCTGGGAATCATCGGGTTCGGCAATATCGGCTCCATTGTGGCCGGCCTGGCCAAGGGGCTGAAAATGCGGGTGATCGTGTTTGATCCCAATATTTCCAGTGAACACATTGAAAAGCAGGGATTTGAATATGTGGACCTGGATACCCTTTATCAGCAGGCCGATTATGTCACCGTGCATGTGCCCAAAATGGATGTCACCATTGATCTTCTGGATGCAGAAGCCTTTGAAAAGATGAAGGAGGGTGTTTATGTGATCAACTGCGCACGGGGCGGTATTGTCAACGAATCCGCCCTGTATGAGGCCATTCAGTCCAAAAAGGTGGCAGGTGCGGCCCTGGATGTGTTTTCCACTGAACCTCCCGGGGACCTGCCCCTGCTGGGCCTGGACCAGGTGGTTGCCACACCACACCTGGGTGCGTCCACCAAAGAGGCCCAGACCAATGTGGCGGTGGCGGCCGCCAACCAGATCATTGCCTACCTGCTCTTTGATACGGTGATCAATGCCGTGAATGTGCCCTCGGTCACAGGAGAAGTGCTGCGCCAGCTCAAGCCCTTCTTGTTTCTGGCGGAGAAAATGGGCAAAATGCAGGCCCAGCTCATCACCGGAGGCATCAGGGAGGTGCATGTCGAATATATCGGCAAATTTCCGGATCTGGACCTGAAATCGGTCACCATTGCCGCTATCAAAGGGTTGTTGAATGCATTTATCCCCTATGAGGTGAATTCAGTGAATGCCATTTCCCTGGCCAATGAAAAAGGCATCAAGATTTCAGAAGCCACCGCCCAGGATTCCGGCAATTTTTTGAACCTGATCCGCATGACCGTGGTCACCGACACCGGCACAGATGTGGTGGCAGGCACCATTTTCGGCAAGGATGCCCCCCGTATTGTCCGCATCAATAAATTCAGACTGGAGGTGATCCCCGAAGGCCATCTGGGACTGATCCACAATGTGGACAAGCCCGGTTCCATCGGCTCCATCGGCAATACCCTGGGAAAACACAAGATCAACATCTCACGTATGATGGTGGGCAGGGAAGAGGACGGTCAGCGCAACATCATTTTTTTGAAAACAGACACCCCTGTGCCGCCGGAAGTGATAAAAGAGATTGAAAATCTTGAACTTGTTGTCAGTATGAAAACATTTGAACTATAGGCATGCGAGATCCAGAAAGAAAGATTCCCTATAATTATACCTCTGCCACTGATGACCAGATCATGGGGCATCTTTTTGGATCAGACATACCTGATGCCGTTCATACTCTGGACAAACTGAAGAATACCGGCAGATCCTCCAGGCTGCTGCACCGCTTCATGGGGGATCTGTTCATCATCCAGCGCAATCCGTTTTTGTTCCAGGAACTGCTGGAAAACCCCGGTAAACGCAGGCACCTGTTCACAGAATATGAAAATGACCTGGAAACCATCAGGCAGGCAGCCCGGCACGCCGGGGTTTTCCAGGTGCTTTCCGCCTGCAGCAAAGCACTCAACACACTACGGTACCAGATCCAGACCCATTTTGCCATTCAGCAGAAAATCGTGCACAGACTGGGTCCGGTCATTGGAAAACACAACATCTATTTTGATCCTTTCACCATCACGGCCCATGCCACAGATGCCACAGACTGGAGACGGTTTCTGCCGGTTGCCGTCCTCAGACCGGAAAAACAATCACAGGTGCCTGCCCTGGTGACAGGCATCCGGGACCTGGGACTGCAGATCATTCCCAGGGGAGCCGGTACAGGTCTGACCGGCGGGGCCACGCCCTTGACACCCCGGTGTGTCATGGTCAATACGGAAAAACTCAATCGTATTTCAGATATAGAACCTTTTTCCACCCCGGAAAATGACGGCTGTTGTGCCATTGATCTGGAAGCCGGGGTGATCACCCAGGATGCCAAAGAGGCTGGAAAGAAAAAGAAACTGATATTTGCCACGGACCCCACCTCTGCCTGGGCCTGCACCATCGGCGGCAACCTGTCGGAAAATGCCGGCGGCAAAACAGCGGTGCTTTTCGGTACAGCCCTGGACAATGTACTGTCCTACAAAATTGTCATGCCGGATGGCAAACTTTATACGGTGACGCGCAAACACCATCCCGGCAGAAAAATTCTTTCCACAGACCGTGTTACCTTTGTGGTGCAAAACGATGCGGGTGATACGGTCCGGACCATAGTGCTGGATGGTGAACAGATCCGCAAAAAAGGCCTGGGCAAAGATGTCACCAACAAATGCCTTAACGGGCTTCCCGGCATCCAGAAAGAAGGGTGCGACGGCATTATCACCTCTGCCCGGTTTATTTTGTACCCCGAATTCGTGTGCAAGAAAACCGGGTGCATCGAGTTTTTCGGCAATGACATGACCGAGGCAGGTCAGGCCATCACTGCCATATCAAAGGCTTTTTCCAACGCTGATCCCGCCATAATGGCCCTGGAACATTTTGATGAAGAATATATCAAAGCCATCCGGTACAAAACCAAGAACGCCCTGGGCAGCCGGCTCAAGGCGGTGCTGCTTGTGGACATGGTGTCCAATGACAAAAAGACCCTGGATCAGGGCATGAAAACCCTTGAAACCATTTTGGCCCCCTATGACAAGACAGGGCTGACCATTGCAGCCGATGACACAGAGGCACAGCGTTTCTGGGAGGACCGCAAACGGCTGGGTGCCATTGCCGCCCATACCAATGCCTTTAAACTCAATGAAGATATCGTGCTGCCCATGGATTCTCTGGCGGATTTTGTGCGTTTCGTGGACCGGACAAACCTTGAAGAAAAGGCATTCAACCAGACCAGGATCATCCAGGATATCGTGGATTACCTGGACCGGGCCATCCCCCTTGCCGATCCCCAGTGGCTGAAAAAAAAGGTGGGACAGGCCAAGGACCTTGCCTGGGCAACGAAAAAAAAACTGGCCATTGCCTCCAGGGATGCCCTGGAAGCAGGGATCCATGCCAAAAATTTTTATACCAGCGTCACACAGAGCCTGATGGGGTATACATTGATTCTGGAAAATCTGGAAAAAATTTATCAGGCCGCAGGGTCCCGGCTGATCGTCATTGCCACACATATGCATGCCGGTGACGGCAATATCCATGTGAATATCCCGGTTTTGTCCAATGACCGGGAAATGATGGAACGGGCTGCCATGACCGCCGACCGTGTCATGGAAAAAGCTGTTTCCCTCAATGGTGTGGTATCCGGGGAACACGGTATTGGCGTGACCAAATTCAAATACCTGGAGCCGGCCGTCATCACTGCATTTGACCAGTACCGTGACCGCATCGATCCCCTTCGGATCATGAACCCTGAAAAATTGTCTGAACCCGGGATTATCGACAAACTGTTCACCCCGTCCTTCAACCTGCTGGAGCTGGAAGCCCGGATACTCAAGCACGGCTCTTTGTCCCACCTGGCCCTGAATATTGCCAATTGTGTGCGCTGCGGCAAATGCAAGCCGGTGTGCCCGGTGTTTTTTCCGGACAAAAACATGTTCTTTCATCCCAGAAACAAAAACCTTGCCCTGGGATCACTTATCGAAGCCATGCTGTATATCACTTTGCGCACCCAGTCCACAGGATTCAAGATTCTCAAAAATCTGGAACAGATCGCAGATCACTG
>JAWOEP010000409.1:0-6887 GCA_046482705.1 Desulfotignum sp. | reverse complement strand
GGTGCCGCAAACTTGTTTGCAAGATAAGGTATAGCACCCACATGCCAGCCAGGAAAGGGCTTTTTCCGCAGCCGGCATCAGATCATAATGCACCTCATCCGATCCCCGGGGATAGAATTTTCTGAGCCACCCCTTGTCCTCTCCGGCCCAGTCATCCAGGTAGGCCCGGGCCGACCTGGGAAAAGCATCTTCGCCTTCGGTTTCCCGCAGGGTGAACAGCAGGTCCTCCAGGGCCGAGGCCAGGTCTGCGCGGCTGAGCCGCCTCTGGTTGGGCACAATAAAGGTGTTGTGCAGAAATGCGGCAATGAGCGGGCTGTGATCCGCCACCAGCAGCTTCCAGGCCGGATGGGTCTTTCTCAGGGCCTGCAGTGTGCCATAGTCAACATCCATGGGATCTGCGGTGCTCCAATATTATTTTTTTTGGTTTCAAGACAACAGATTGCGCAGTTTTCTGCTGAACACCAGTCCCACCTCATGCACCTCGATGCCGGCCCGGCCCCGGTATTTATCGGCATACTTTTTTCTCCGGATCTGTGCAAGGGCCGGATTGGTATCCGGATCACCGGTTATTTGCTTGTCTTTGCCCGGGTCCGCGTCAACCACCTTGATCTCCATGATATAGATATGGCTGCCCAGCTGCACGGTGAGATCGGCCTGGCCGTGGTTGGTGATGTCTTCCGGGATCACGGTGGCGTTCAGGGAACTGAAAAACGCGTACAGCACCGAGGCATAGTAGCCTTCATAATCCGCCAGGTCGTTCTGTGTGAAATTGCGCCAGGGAATGGATGCGAACAGGCGGTGGATCACCCGGGTCATGCCGGCCACATCCCCCTGTTCCAGGCAGGTGTACAGATCGTCCTGGAGCGGGATCTTTTCATTCACCAGATGGGTGTAGGCGTTGATGAAATGATCGTTCAAAGCGATCTTGACCTCCTGGTTGGGGAGGGTCAGCCGGAACATCAACCGGTCCCGCCGGGTGAAGGTGTCTGCAACAGTCAGATATCCGGATTGGAAGAGCAGGGTGACCGGGTTGATCGATTCAATGTCGAACGCCTCCAGTATCTCTTCGGTGACGGTCAGGCCTTCCAAAGACGGCAGAAAATAGCGGTTTTTCCGAAACATCTTTATCAGGAAACTGGGATTGCCGGATTCGAACCAGTAGTTGCGGAATGAAAAATTATTGCGGATGAACAACAGGATGTCAAAGGGATTGTACACCGAGGTGCTGCCCAGCCACCGGTACCCGTTGTACCACTGTTCCAGTTTTTTCATGTCCACATCAGCCAGATGATCTGCAAAATATACCTGCAGATCTGAGGGTGTATATCCGCAGATAGTGGCAAAGGATTCGTTGAGGGTGATGTCCATGATCTGGTTGATGCCGCTGAACAGGCTCACCTTGGAAAATTTGGTCACCCCGGTCATGAACACGAACTGCAGGTGGGCGTCCTGGCCCTTGAGCACGGAATAGAAGTTTTTCAGCCCTTCCCGCATCTTGGCGGCAGTGTCGACATTTTCGATGTTGTCCAGGATGGGTTTGTCATATTCATCGATGAGCACCACGGCCCGGCGGCCGTATTTTTTGACAGAGGTGAGGATCAGATTTTCCAGAAGTCCCGGAATATCCGATTCGGTTGCCCCGGCCACCCCCAGTCTTTCCCGGTTGGATGCCATGATCTGCCGGATACGCTGATCCAGCTCTTCCCGGGTCTGGAGCACACCGCTGGCAAAGTCGATGAGGATCACCGGATAGGTTTGGGACCAGTCCCATTTGTCATGGATATAAAGTTCTTTGAACAACGCCTGGTTGCCTTCGAATATCTCCTTGAGGGTGTCCACGAACAGGCTCTTGCCGAACCTGCGGGGCCGGGAAAGAAAAAACCGGCTCGGTTGATTGATCAGGTGCCATGCCATCCTGGTTTTGTCCACGTACACCATATCCTGTTCGATAATGGTGGCAAGGGTATTGATACCGATGGGCAGATGTTTCATTTGTGACCTCACATTCCCCGGACCGTGATCCGGGTTCCCTGGCTGCCAGCCTGTCAGTCGGCTGGTTCGTTCAGCATTTCATGTATTCACTATACCCCGGATGAATTATTCCGGCAAGATGTAACGGCGGCATGAAATGGATTTCCCGTTATTTTTCCAATTGTGTTGCCCCGGGTTGACGCAGGTAAAAAACTGCCCGGATATCATTGGTCAAAAGTTATGCAAGCCTTATAGAGTGAGTGCTTTACAGGAGCAATTTGATGCTTATGATAATTTCATGGTGATAATCTACCGTATATAAACCCGATATCAGGAGGTGACCCATGGTAAACACCCAGGATCTTGAACTGCATCTGGACGAAGAAGGCTATCTCAGGGATTTTCGTTCCTGGACCGAAGAGATCGCATGCGCGCTGGCGGAAAAAGAAGGCATTGATGACGAATGCCCCTTGAGTACCGAGCGTATGGAGATTATCAAGTTCATGCGCAATTATTATGAGAAGTTTGAGGCGTTTCCCATTCTCAGGGCGGTGTGCAAGAATGTGGGGCAGCCCAAAGCGTGTAACTATGAACAGTTTCCCGATCCGGTAAAAGCATGGAAGGTTGCCGGGCTTCCCAAGCCAACGCCCGAGGTTTTTGCCAAGATCAAAACAACGGGATAACCCCTTTCCTTGTGTCCGCATAAGGAACAGCCGGAAAAAGGAGGGTAAGATGCCGTTAACAACCATTGATGATTTCAGTATAAAACTGCTCCATATCCTGGATGAAAATGGAAAAGTGGACCCGGATCTGGAACCGGACCTGAGCCAAGACGAGCTGGAAAAACTCTTTCAGGCCATGACCCTGTCCAGAATGGCGGATACCAGGATGCTCAATCTCCAGCGTCAGGGAAGGCTGGGAACGATTCCGGTGAACAAAGGCCAGGAAGCGGCTTTTTGTGCGCCCATCCTTGCGCTGAAAGAAACCGACTGGTTTGTGGGATCCTACCGGGAACTGGGTGCCCGCCTGATGCGGGGGGAAACCCTGGAGAATTCTCTGTTGCTGTTCAACGGCTGGGAAGAGGGCAATGTCAACGAAAATAACGACCGGACCCTGCCGGTGTCCATCGTTCTGGCATCCCAGCTGCCCCAGGCCGTGGGCCTGGCCTATGCATCCCGATACAAGGAAGAAACAGACACCGTGGTCCTGGCCATGTTCGGGGACGGGGCCACATCGGAAGGGGATTTTCATGAAGCGGTGAACTTTGCCGCGGTGCTCAACGCACCGGTGATCTTTTTGTGCCAGAACAACCAGTATGCCATTTCCACCCCGTTGAAAATTCAGACAAAATCCCGGACCATTGCCCAGAAAGCCATTGCCTACGGCATTCCCGGCATTCAGGTGGACGGCAACGATGCCCTGGCCGTGTACCAGGCAGTCAAGGAAGCAGTGGACCGGGCCCGGGCTGATGGGGGGCCCACCCTGATCGAGGCGGTGACCTTCCGTATGCTCATGCACACCACAGCAGATGACCCTTCCCGGTACCGGTCCGATGAGGAGGTTACGGCCTGGGAAGCAAAAGATCCTCTGTTCCGTTTCAAGGTATACCTCATACAAAAAGGAATCTGGGATGAGGATCGGCAAAAACAGCTGGAGGAAGAGTGCAAAGCACAGATCGATGCAGCGGTCCAGGCGTTCGAATCCCGGGAACCTTTTGCGTCGGATGTCCCGTTTGATCACGTGTTCGGCACAAAAGAAAATGTGATTGAAGCACAGCGGACCCGGTTTCTGGCACGGCTGGGAAAGGAGGGGGAAGATGGCCAAAATTAATATGGTGACATCCCTGAACACGGCCCTGCATGACATCATGGCATCCGATGATACCGTCCTTGTGATGGGAGAAGATGTAGGCGTAAACGGCGGTGTGTTCCGGGTGACCGACGGATTGTTTGAAAAATTCGGCAGAAAACGGGTCATGGATACCCCCATTGCCGAGTCCGCCATTCTTGGCGCCGCCATCGGCATGGCCATGGCCGGGCTCAAGCCGGTGGTGGAGATGCAGTTTTCCGGTTTTTCTTATCTTATGATGCACCAGCTGGAGGGCAATGCCTCCCGGATGCGTACCAGAAGCCGGGGACAGTTCACTGTACCTCTGGTGGTGAGAATGCCTTATGGCGGCGGGGTCCGTGCCCTGGAGCACCATTCGGAAAGCAAGGAGGTTTACTGGGCCCATACCGCCGGGGTCAAGGTGGTGATTCCCTCTTCCCCGGCCAATGCCGGGCCTTTGCTCACCGCCGCCATCCAGGACCCGGACCCGGTGGTGTTCATGGAACCCAAGCGGTCCTACCGGTCGTTCAAGGAAACAGTGGACAAGGAGAAAAATACTTTTGCAATCGGAAAGGCCCATGTGGTCGAGACAGGCAGGGATATTACCATCATTTCCTGGGGCGCCATGATGAGAGATACCCTCAAAGCGGTGGAAGAGCTGAAATCTAACACCGGTTTTCAGCCGGAAGTGATCGATCTGCTGACCATTTCCCCCATGGATGTGGACACCATTGTGACCTCTGTCAAAAAGACCGGCCGGTGCGTGGTGGTCCAGGAGGCCCAGCAGTCCTTCGGCCCGGCATCGGAAATCATCGCAGTGATCAATGACCAGGCCCTGATGTACCTGGAGGCACCGGTGCGGCGCGTGACCATGTATGATGTGGTCATGCCCCTGTTTGCCAGAGAACAGTTTTATCTGCCAAAGGTTTCCGACATCGACCAGGCCATCACAGAGACCTTGCATTTTTAAGGAGAAACCCATGTATGAGTTCACACTGCCGGACCTGGGGGAGGGTATCCAGGAAGGGGAACTGCTTTTGTGGCATGTGCAGGAAAAAGACCGGATAAAGGAAGATGATCCGCTGTGCGATATGGAAACCGACAAGGCTGCCGTGACCATACCTTCCCCCAAAACCGGGGTTATCCACACGCTCGGGGCACAGCCCGGGGATATGGTCCAGGTGGGCCAGGTGCTGGTGACCATTGAGACAGAAGAATCCACTGATACCGGTACCTCGAAGGGTGATGCTTCGTCATCCAGGGTGCCGGACAAAGAGGGGTGGACTAAAAAAGGGTGGAACAAGGAAGAAACCAATCAGGACAGCCAGGACGTCAAAGCTGCTGATACGTCAGCAGATAATCAGGACTCCCGGGCCAGGGCCATTGCCGCACCGGCGGTGCGGCGCCTGGCAAGAGAAATGGATATCGATATCAACCAGGTGCCGGCCACCGGCCCCGGGGGCCGGGTCACGGCGGATGATCTGTTAAAATATGACACCCATGGTACTGATGCCGGGGCGGGTTCAAAAGGTACAGATGGTGCGGCAAAACAACCGGAAGAAACCGCCGAATCAGTTGAAAAAAGAACCGTTCCCGGTTCCAGAGATGCAAATTCCAAAGAGGATTGGGCCCCGGTATCCGGCATCCCGTTTCTGAGCCTGTCGCCGCTGCCGGATTTTGCGGCCCAGGGCCCTGTGGAAAAGATTCCCATGCGCTCTGTGCGGAAAAAAACCGCTGCAAAAACCGTGACATCCTCCATACTGGTGCCCCATGTGGCCCACATGGATGAGGCAGATGTTACAGAACTGGAAACCCTGCGCCGGGCGTATAATGATAAAACAGACGGTCCACACGCTATCGATGACACACAGGAACACCGCGGGCATCTGACGTTGATGGCTTTTGTGATCAAGGCGGTAGCGGGCCTGCTTAAAAAATATCCGGCATTCAACGCCAGTGTGGATACAGACAGCATGCAGATCATCCACAAAAAATTTTTTCACATCGGATTTGCAGCAGACACCCCCAGGGGGCTGCTGGTTCCGGTGATCCAGGATGCTGACCGGCACAGCCTGGCAGCCCTGGGGCTGCACATCAGGCATTTGGCGCAGCAGGCGAAAAAAGGGGAGATCCAGGTGGAAAACCTGACCGGCGGCACCTTTTCCGTGACCAATGTGGGGGCCATCGGCGGTACCCATGTGCTGCCCATCATCAATTATCCGGAATCCGCCATTCTGGGCATGGGCAGGGTGGCGGCAAAACCGGTGGTGAGAAACGGCGAGATCGTGATCCGGCAGATGCTGCCCCTGACCCTGTGCTTTGACCACCGGGTGGCAGACGGTGCCCGGGCAGCCCGGTTTGTAAGGGATCTTGTTGAGATGCTGGAAGATCCCATGAAGTTCATGGCACATATCTGAAACAAATGCAGTGAAAGGACAGGGCAATGGTTGTGGGAGAAATGATTTATGATACCGATGTGGTGGTCATCGGTGGTGGTCCGGGGGGATATGCCGCTGCCATCCATGCCGCAGATCTGGGAAAGGATGTGGTGCTGGTGGAAGAAGATGACAAGCTGGGCGGGGTCTGCCTCACCCGGGGGTGCATTCCCTCCAAAACCCTGATCCATGTGGTGAACACCGCCAACAGTGTCAAAGAGGCCGGGGACATGGGCATTGTGTACAAAGAGATCGGCTTTGATGCCAAAAAGCTGGCCGCATATATCAGGTCCACTGTGAAGGATTTGTCCGACGGGGTGGCCCGGCTGGTGGAAAACCGCGACATTGAACTGGTTCACGGCCATGCCCGGTTCATCCAATCCGACCAGGTGTATGTGGACGGGGCCAACACCATTGTGCGGTTCAAAAATGCGGTCATTGCCACAGGCTCCCGGATCAATGACCTGCCCCAGGGGCTGGAAACAGGATTTGACCAGGGGGTATGGACATCGGCACAGGCCCTGGAGGTGCCAGAGATCCCGGAGTCTCTGCTGGTGATCGGCGGCGGGGCATGGGACGGGCAAGTGGGAGCTGGTCGAACCGACCGCTCGTGCCGCCGTGGCCGCTGGCGCCGATGGACTCCTGGTCGAGGTT
>JAWOEP010000187.1:0-21601 GCA_046482705.1 Desulfotignum sp. | reverse complement strand
ACATCATGCTTTGCAATTTAGAATGTTTATTCTGAAATTGCAAAGTATCGGGTAAAAAATTTTTGACAAACACCGACATCGAATGATGATGCCATCAGGCATTTTTCATAAAGTCTGACGGAAAACAGTGTCGGCGCAATTAAATACAAGTTCGATGCCAAAGACGGCAACGGCGAAATGGAAAAAGTAATCAGAATGATGTATTTTAAACCTTGGGACTGGATTATTGCCGCGGGCTTACCGATTCGTGAATTTAATGCTACCAACAATTAAGATAGAAAAAATCAGCACACAAAAGGCAAGCGAACAATCCGCAGAAAAAGCAAGCAGCGTATCTGAATCAGCGGAAGGAATGGCTGCAAATATGAATAGTCAAGGGATAGAAGAAGTCAGTGAAAATGTGGGCCAAACGTCTGCTGCTGCAGGAAAAGTAACAAAAGATATTACCGAGGTAAGTCAAGCAGCCAATGAAATGAATACCGGCAGCCGGCAGATAGAAATCAGTGCTGTGGAACTATCAAAACTTGCTGAACAGCTAAACGAAATGGTTGGAAGATTTAAGATATAATTACAAAACTGCATACATTTATCTGCCGAAATGCGGGGTTCCCCTCATTGTTTGATGTTTTTTTCCGATGTTAAATTCCATGTACTAAATTAATGTAATGGTGAAATTTAGAAAAAGGAAAGAAATATGCTTCAGGCAAGCTACGTTATATTGACGGGGGCCAGAATTCTGAGCCTGCTTCCATGAGGTTAAAATAATTTGTTTTTAATGCAAAAAAGAGGCGCCCGTGATAAAAAAGAATATCAAAATTTTAATTGTCGATGATCACCAGGCCCTGCGGGATGGCCTCAAGGTTATTTTGCAGCTGGAACCTGATTTTTCGATCGTAGGAGAAGCCGAAGAGGGGAAACAGGCCATAAAGCTGGCGCGAGCCCTTGCCCCGGATGTCATCATCATGGATATGGATTTAGGTGAGATGAATGGCACTCAGGTGACTGAACTGATTTTGGCCCAACAACCGGATATTTGTGTGATCGGTTTCTCCATGCACACGGACCCCGAGCTTGCTGAGACCATGCGAAAGGTCGGTGCCAAGGCATATTTGACTAAAAGCGACGCGCCTGATCAATTGATTTCTGCCATACGAAGATGTTAGGGCCATTTTTAAATGCATATAACGGATTTCTGGAGGTCTGCCGGCAAAACGGTGACAGTATTAGCATGAAAATTTTTGAAACCATTATTGACGAAAAGCAGATTCATCTCAACTATTTCGATAATATTGGCGGACATATCGAAAATCTGGGGGACCCTTATCTGGCCAGAATTGCAGGCACTTCTTCGGCCACGGGCCTTGGCAACCGCGGTTTTGCTGTTTCCGGAGAACAAGAATAACATTCGCGCATAAAAAAATAACGACCTCTGGATATTTGTACCATTTAGCCACAATATACAAAGGCTTTAGACGTAAAAAGTGCGTATGGCAAATATCCAGACGACTATTTTATTTGGCATACTCAAAGGGGTATGGTATATCAGTGACTATATGGGTACGGATCTCCAAGCTGTACCATCGATTTATATTATAAAATTCAGAATCGTTCAGGAATTCAAAAATGAAGAAAATTATAGTTGCTGAAGATAATACCTTGTTGCGTGAAGGGTTATGTATGATGATCAATTCGGACAGCACTCTCGAAGTAGTGGCCCAGGCCGTTGACGGGTTTTCTGCCATTGAAACAACCCTTTCACTTAAAGAATCGCCGGATTTGGTGATAATGGATCTGTCCATGCCCAGAATGGACGGGGTTTCTGCCATCAAAGAAATCAAGCGTCAGAGGCCGGAATCTAAAATTATGGCATTGACCATTCACGATTCGGATGAATTTATCCTGGAGTGTTTTGATGCCGGCGCCTCGGGATATTGTTTAAAGGATTCGTCCCAGGAAGAGTTGTTAAAAGCAATCCATGTGGTCCTATCCGGAAAGACATATATCAGCCCTGGGATTACCGGCACCGTCATGGAAGGATTTCTGGACGGCCGCCGAAAATTGAAAAAAACAACTGCCTGGGATAGCCTGACCCAGCGGGAGCGAGAAGTCCTCAAACTGGTGGCTGAGGGGTATACCAGCAAAGAGATCGCCGGATTCTTATGTATCAGTCCAAAAACTGTGGAGCGCCATCGCTCTAACATTATGAATAAACTGGATCTGCACAATGTTTCTGAATTAACGACATTTGCCATTGAAAAGGGACTGGTAGTATAACAAAAAATAACACGAAATTATTTATCTTTTAGCTTGATCAGTTGCTTTGCGTCAAAAATCAGATAGGTTTGCTTTCTGATATTATATCATCCTGCCAGCTGCGCGTCCTATCCCCGTATAAAATTATATTTTGCCATCTTTCCGGGCCATGAAAAAGGGAAAAAAATGACAATAACCGACATAGCCGAGAACAACAGGAAACGGCTTGCTATTCAAGTCGCAGCTTTTATTGCAATGTTGATGGCCTTTTACATCGGCACATTTTACAATTTTCTGCTCTTTCATACCCTTGCCGAAATGTTTGCGGTGGTAACCGCCTGCAGTATTTTCATGGTTACCTGGAATGCGCGTTACTTTTTTAAAGAAAAATCATTTTTTTCTTTTGTGGGGGTCGCTTATCTTTTTGTGGGGATATTGGATCTGACACACACCATGACATATAAAGGGGTCAATATCCTGCCAAGCATTGACCCCAATGTGCCGACCCAGTTGTGGATATCAGCCCGCTACCTTGAAAGCGTTTCATTGTTAGGGGCATTTTTTTTATTTAAAAGCCGGATCAAGGCTCAAATTTATCTCTTTGGTTTTTCTGCGGTCACGCTTTTAATTCTGCTCTCCATTTTCCACTGGCAGATATTTCCCGACTGCTATCTTGAACATGCCGGCGGGCTGACCACATTCAAAAAAACCAGCGAATACATCATTTGCCTGATTTTGGGGCTGGCGTTGTCAGCACTTCACCACAACCGGAACCGGTTCGAGGGCACGCTTTTCAACTGGCTGCAGGCATCCATCATCGTTACCATTATTTCTGAGCTGCTGTTTACAACCTATGTCGGGGTGTATGGGCCGGCCAATATGCTGGGACATTATTTCAAGATCGTCTCCTATTACTGCCTTTACAAAGCCCTGATTGAAACCGGTCTTTCAAGGCTTTACAGTACATTGTTCAAAAATCTTACCGACAGCAGGGAAAGTTATCAAGCCTTGTTTTCAAATATGATTGATGGATTTGCCAGACACCGGATGATTTGGGATAATGACGGGATACCCGCGGATTATGAATTTCTGGAAACCAATCCCGCGTTTGAAGAATTGACAGGTTTTAAAGATGTGGTCGGCAAAAGGGTCAAACAGTTGATGCCGGACATCGAAAAGGACCCGGTCAACTGGATTGCCGTTTTCGGTAAGGTGGCCATGGACGGTAAGCCTGTTCGTATTGAAGGCCGCTCAGACCAGCTTGAAAAATGGTTTTCCGTTAACGCATATTGTGTCAAGTACGGTGAGTTTGTTACTATTATTGAAGATATCACAGAAAAAAAACAGGCCCTTGA
This sequence comes from Desulfotignum sp., assembly GCA_046482705.1. Lineage (GTDB taxonomy): Bacteria > Desulfobacterota > Desulfobacteria > Desulfobacterales > Desulfobacteraceae > Desulfotignum. The sequence goes on along the minus strand of JAWOEP010000187.1, from coordinate 17,993 downwards.
TGCCCTTTTTGTTCAAAGTGAGTGGCTTAAAACCACATTAAACAGCATCGGAGAAGGTGTCATCTCAGCCGATGAAAACAGGCGGGTTTCATTTATTAATCCTGTTGCAGAAAAACTCACCGGCTGGCTGCAGACGGATGCATTAGGAAAAACAATTGAAGAGGTATTTTCCATAGACCTTGAATCCCGAAATTGTTCATATACGCAGATACAGGAGCTCTATGTTCCCAAGGATCTGTCGATGCCCTTGGCCTGCAAAGGGATGCTGGTGCGCCGGGACGATACCCGGATTCCGGTTGAAGAGACCGTCAGCCGGCTTGAAAATGAAAAAAAAGAGGTAACTGGGCTTGTGTTCGTATTTCGCGATATCAGCGTGCAGCAGGAGTACCAGGAAAAGCTTAAAAATGCCAATGAACGTCTCGAAGAAAAAATTGAGGAGCGAACCCGTTCCCTGCACCAAACCATTAAGCGCCTTGAAGAAGAGATTAAACTGCGCATGGACGCAGAAACCCGGTATCACAATTCCCATAAAGAGATGCTGGCCCGGGCGGGCCAACTCAGGGCACTGGCCGGAAAGCTTACCATGGCCGAGCAGGCAGAACGCAGGCGGGTGGCAAAGATTCTGCATGACGGTATCCAGCAGTATATGGCTGCAGCCAAGCTGCATTTAAGTGGTCTGGAACGACAACTCCAGGACCCGCAGCTCAGTGAAGCAGCTAAAAAAATAGAAGAAACCATCGGCACCTGCATCCAGATGGCGCGCTCATTAAGCGCAGACTTAAGTCCGCCGGCACTTTACCGGGGTGGGCTGATTTCCGGTTTAAAATGGCTTGCCGGTCGAATGCAGGAACGTCATCAATTTCATATGGATTTTGCATCACAAATATCCGGCGTGTCACTTTCCGAAGATATTGTGCTGCTGGTGTTTGAGTCGGTTCGTGAGCTGCTGTTTAATGCGGTCAAATATGCCGGAACATCAGCGGCCAAAGTAAGGCTTAAAAGAGAGGGTGAAGATTGTCTTTGTCTCAGTGTCCAGGATGAGGGCAAGGGATTTGATCCCTCCGGCATCACTGTTTCCGATAATATGAATCAGGGACTTGGCCTATTCAGCATCCAGGAGCGGATTCAATTGATCGGCGGAACCTTTAAAATAACAAGCAGCCCGGGCAGTGGCAGCCGGTTTGATATTGTGTTGCCGTATGAACAGGAAACAAAAACGTCCATTTCAACAGATGATAACCCTGCGAACAACTCTGCCGCCCCTAATGATAATGCTGTCGGGAAGCGGTCATCGGGAAAAGATATCCGGGTGTTGCTGGCAGACGATCATGCGATTTTTCGTAAAGGCGTATTCCAGGCCCTTAAGGAAACTGCCGGTATCCAGTTAATCGGCCAGGCCCACGATGGCATGGAGGTTGTGGAGTTGGCCGAGAAATTAAAACCCGATGCGATCCTGATGGATATCAATATGCCGGGCATGAATGGCATTGAAGCCACCCGCCATATTTATAAGACGCATCCTGAAATAAAAATTCTGGCCCTGTCCATGTATGAGAAAGAAGCGTATGCCCGGGACATTATTTCTGCCGGGGCCGTAAATTTTATTAGTAAAGGGTGCACTGCTTCCGAGATGGTGGCGGCCATTCAGAAGGCTGTAGCGGTTGTTTAAAAATATGTAAAACCGGGGTCAGGCATAGTGCCTAAACCCGGTTAAACATTGTATCACTTGATGATCGAGTTTTTGTTAATTTGCTCAAAAACTTGATCATCGAGTATCAGATTTCAGAATTTGGCTCTTAAGATTTCCAGACGCCGTGAACATTGCAGTATTCCCGGGCGGTAACATTTTCAGAACAGCCTTTAAAGATGGCTTCCGGGGCCTGACCGGGTTTCAGATAGTGACGGCAGGATGTCTCCCCGTCAATAACTTCAATCCATTCAATATAGTGTTTTTCCTCCATGGGGTGGGGATTTGACCCGACTTTTACCTTGACGCCTTCGTCTGTTGTTTCAATCACGGGAACATGTTTCTCTTTTCCCTCATCCGCAGTTTTTTCTTCAAAAAGAACCATTTCCGTACCGCAGCAGACCAGATCCCCATCGGCGCCATGAAGAACCTCAACAACATTTCCGCAAAGTTCGCATTTGTATACTTGTTTTCTTTCAGCCATCTTTCCTCCTTAATTCTTAGATTTTAATTTAAGTCTTGTTTGGTGCAGGTTGAGCCTTTGTGCTCCTGGTTCCTGCCGAATTTGATGTGCCAAGATTACAAGAGATGATTTTAACGGTAAATTCGGGTTTCTACTCATTGGGGACATCATAATTATGTATTTGCATATATACCTAATTTTCCCATTGAAAAAAAATCGGGAATGGGTCTTAAATATTTTGCCCATTTTGCAATATGTGGAATTGACATATTTTTATCAGCATTGAAGGATAACAGATGAATTTGATTCAGACCGACCAGATTAATTGCTACAACCCTTCAGGCCGCATTATCCCTTGCACAAAAACCGGACAGGATGGCGATACGCGGACAGGTACGCAATGGCCGTGTCCGCGATTTATCCAGAAACAGGATATCATTGAAGACCTGGTGACCGGCCTTATCTGGCCTCAAAATGCAGCCCTGAACGAATTTCCGCTTTCATGGCAGGAGGCGTTTGACTTTGCCAATGACATGAATAGACGCCGGCAATTTGGGCTGGACCACTGGCGTCTGCCCCGCCGGGATGAGTTATTCAGTCTGATCAGTCATTCCCGTGTCAATCCGGCAGTTGTTGGTCCGGATCAATTTCAAAACCTTTTTAACGGTTATTACTGGACTGCGACACCCTGTGCCAGGTACCCCAATCAGGCCTGGTATATTCATATGGGCGGCGGCCGTATTGTAAAGGGGATGATTCAAAGTTCATACATGGTCTGGCCCGTGAACGATCCTGCTGCCGGACGGCAGACTGCTTCGGCAAAAGAAATTCCGGGGTCTGCTGAAATGCGGTTCAAGGTGGCGGATGATGCCGTGTCTGATATGGCTACCGGACTGACATGGATGCGGAACGCTGATATTATTCAAAAACCCGTCAAATGGGGGGATGCCCTGTCGACCATTCACCGGATAAATGCTGAAAAGCACTTCGGGTTCAACGACTGGCGACTCCCCAACATTCGGGAACTGGAAAGTCTCACGGACATGACGGTTCATTCACCGGCCGTTGCGGCCCGCAAATGGTTTTTTTCCGTCCAATCTTTTTACTGGTCATCCACGACCAGTGTTTATGATCCCAGCTATGCATGGACGCTGTATACCGAAGACGGTAATATCGGTGTGGGGTTCAAGGATGGAGCGGATTTTCATGTATGGCCGGTCAGAACGTCGGAAACACAGGATTTTCTACCGGAAATGAAATGATCCTGGAAGCCATTCAACAGGGGTAAAGGAGCCGAACATGGACCGGACATGGTTTATTTCCAGGGACACAGTTCTCCCGGTGTTTATGCCCGGGCATTTGTCGAAGGGGTTCTTGACGAGGCCCATTTGAAAAATTTTCGCCGTCGGCGACCTGGTGGGAGAGCCCATGCTTGCTCACAAGGCCACCCACCAGGGAAAGGTGGCCGCCGAAGTCTGTGCAGGCCGCGCTGCTACCTTTGACGCCATGGGCATTCCCTCGGTGGCCTACACCATTCCCGAGGTGGCCTGGGTCGGATTAACGGAAACAGCCGCCAAAGAAAATAATAGTGCTTTAGGGCCAAAGATTGGGTCAGCCCATCCTGGTTCTTACAGCTTTATTTCATCAGATATACAGGTTTTTACGGATTCATTTATAGGCCTGGGAAGACTACCCTTTCCGTATACCAAGTTTATTCAATCTGTTCGACCCAGATGGAGAAAATAATGACATGAATTTACACAGTACCTTGTCAAAGCTTTTTATCAAAGGCCTTTCCATCGTGCTGCCCATTGCTGTTGCATTGTATGTTATGGTGTGGATGATCCGCAGTTCCGAAGGAGCGGTAAAAGGTATATTGACCACGATACTGCCGCCGGGGGCTTATATTCCCGGTATGGGTCTTTTAACGATCATCGCACTGGTTTTTGTTGCCGGATTGCTCATGTACCCCTGGCTGACCCGCAAACTCTTCAGGACAGCCGATAAAACCCTGCGTAAAATTCCGCTTTTCGGCAATGTGTATGCCCCTGTCAAGGATTTAATGGGATTGCTGGGCGGTGATATGGAAAAGAAACTAGGCAGGCCGGTGATGCTCACCGTTCCTAATACAAATATGGAAACCCTGGGATTCGTTACAAGAGAAGGGACTGATGGTCTTCCCGAGGGTTTTTTGCCGGATGACCACCTGGTGGTGTACGTCCAGTGGAGTTCTCAGATCGGAGGGTATTGTTTTATCGTTCCCAAGAACAGTGTCCGTTATCTGGATATCTCCATAGAAGAGGGAATGCGCTGGTCTTTGACGGCCGGGCTTTCCGGCCCTGAATTACAGGATACATAGCCGGCCGGAGGCTAACTGATGTCGGCGCTGATAAACGCAACAAACCATTGAGGAGCGGCGATATGCCTTATAAGAATTTGAAAGATCTGCCGAAATCGGTTCGACAGGTGCTGCCCAAACATGCTAGAGAAATCTACCTGGCGGCATTCAATAATGCCTGGGAGCAGTATGAGGATCCCGAAGACAGACAGGAAAACGATTCCCGGGAAGAAGTTTCTCATAAAGTTGCCTGGGCAGCAGTAAAAGAGAAATATAAAAAAGGGGAACACAACTGGCAACCCAAGTAGCGTATTCAAGGAGGATAACATGGGAATAGAAGTAGGCGGCCTTTTCGGGCTGATCATTTTAATCGCAGATATATGGGCTATCGTTAAAACAATCGAAAGCCCCGTGTCAACAGGGAAAAAAGTATTCTGGACCATTCTGATACTTCTTCTCCCCATATTGGGGTTTGTTATCTGGATTGTTAGCGGACCACGAAAGTGATGGAAGATATGCTCTGCTATATACAAATCAATTATTATGGAAAAATACTGAACGGCAGCAGATTTGATAATTATTTGACATAAGAGGTGCAGAACAACGATGTCTTCAGATATAACATCAGATGCGAATACAGGAGTGGTCATTTCGATCAGAGGAAATGTGGTGGATGCCTGGTTTTCAGATGGTATTCCCCTTGTACACAATATGCTGACCTGCGGCAAAGATGACACTATCCAGATTGAAGTGATTCTGCACCTCGATGATCATACCATCCGCGGGATTGCACTGACCGAAACCCAGGGACTTGTTCTGGGATCCGATATCCGGGATACCGGGCGCCACCTTGAGGTGCCGGTGGCAAAATCACTGCTGGGACGGGCTTTGAATGTGTTTGGAGACCCCATCGATAAGAAGGAACCGGTTTCTGATGCCGCCTTTCGGACCATTCATGGATCTCCTCCGACAATGGACCAGCAGAAAGTATCCACAAAGATTTTTGAAACCGGAATCAAGGTGATCGACATTCTTTCTCCCCTGGAACAGGGCGGTAAAAGCGGGCTCTTTGGCGGTGCCGGTGTCGGAAAAACCGTTCTGATCATGGAGATGATTCACAATATGGTGGGCATCCATGAAGGGGTCAGCCTGTTCTGCGGGATCGGGGAACGGTGCAGAGAAGGGGAAGAGTTGTACCATGAGATGCAGGAGGCCGGTGTACTGGACAAGACCATCATGGTGTTCGGACAGATGAATGAACCTCCGGGGGCACGGTTTCGTGTGGGCCATTCCGCCCTGACCATGGCGGAATATTTCAGGGATGATCTCAACCAGGATGTTTTTCTGCTCATAGATAATATTTTCCGGTTTATCCAGGCAGGCATGGAAGTTTCCGGGCTGCTGGGACGGTTGCCCTCACGGCTGGGATACCAGCCCACTCTGGGTACCGAACTTGCGCAGCTTGAGGAAAGGATCACCAACTCCACCACCGGGTCCATCACCTCGGTGCAGGCAGTATATGTGCCTGCGGATGATTTTACAGACCCTGCCGCAGTTCACACCTTCGGCCATTTGTCGTCCAGCATTGTTTTGTCCCGAAAAAAAGCGGGGGAAGGCCTTTATCCGGCGATTGATCCGCTTCAGTCCAACTCCAGCATGCTGACCCCTGATATTGTGGGAGAAAAACACTACCGCATTGCCGCTGAAATTCGAAAAAACCTGGCTGAATATGAGAACCTTAAAGATATTATTTCCATGCTGGGCATTGAAGAGCTGTCCAGAGAAGACCGCCAGACCGTTCACCGGGCCAGACGCCTGGAACGGTTTTTGACCCAGCCGTTTTTTGTGACCGAACAGTTCACCGGTTATGAAGGCCGGTCCGTCAGTATTGAAGATGCCCTGGAGGGATGCCGCCAGATTCTGGATGACAAATTTTCAGACCGATCTGAACAAGCGCTTTATATGATCGGCAGTATCGATGAGGCCAAAACATCATGATGAAACTCAAGGTGATGCTTCCCACCCATGTTTTCTTGGACATCCAGGTGCAAAAAATCACTGCCGAAGGGGTGAACGGATCTTTCGGCCTGTTTCCCCGGCATGTGGATTTTGTGACCGCTCTGGCATCAGGTATTGTAAGTTTTCATGATGAAAACGGCAAAGAGCAGCACATGGCGGTTATGGAAGGCGTGCTGGTGAAAAAAGAAGATACGGTTTTCATCTCCACGCGCAGGGCCGTGAGGGATAAAGATTTGGCATCCTTGAAAAATACTGTGGAAAAAGATTTTTTACAGCAAAAACAAAAGGAAAAAAACATGCGCACGTCAGCCAACCGCATCGAAGCCGGATTTATCCGTCGTTTTTTGGAGTTTCAGAAAAATGGTTGATACAAACGAAGACAAAGAATTTTCAAAAATCATTGAAAAAAAGCAGGAACGCAAACTGGCTGCCCGCAAAGATGCGCAGCATCCTGTTTGGTTCGGCCTGGGCATGTTCGGCCTGGTGGGATGGTCTGTGGCGATCCCCACCATCCTGGGCACGTTTCTGGGGCTTTGGCTGGACAAAACCTGGCCGGGCCGGCCGTCCTGGACATTGACCCTGCTGTTGACCGGCGTTCTGGTCGGGTGCTGGAATGCATGGTACTGGGTAAAACGCGAAAGCCGGAAAAAAGAGTAGGCGATAACACAGCAAGATATTAACCCAGAAGATGTGAAAAGAGCAGTATCTAACAAAAAAAGGATGCCGATGATACCCGGTGATTTACAACAAGTGCTGTATTGCCTGCCTGCGGGTATGGTGATCGGAAGTTTCCATTTCGGGGGGCTGTGGCTGACCATACACTGGCTGACCGGTGAACGGTCCCGGGGGATGATGTTTGCTGCGGGGTTTGTTTTGCGGTCTTTTGTCACGCTCACCGCTATTTTTATGGTGTCAGGCGGCGAATGGATTGGTATGACAGCATGCCTTGCCGGCATATTGATCATGCGCAAAATATGTATTTTTAATCTTCGGCCCAAAGCGATCGGGTATACAAAAGGATCACTCAAATGAATTTTATGGATATCAAGCAGATTACCCCGGACCAGGTGGTATTTTTCCAATTTCATTTTATCACCTTGAACCTGACCATTGTGTTTACCTGGGCGGTCATGGCCGTACTGGTGATCGGGTCATGGCTCATCACCAGACAACTGTCCACAGACCGGCAGATCAGTGCCTGGCAGAACATACTGGAAATGCTGGTTACCGGTATCCAGGACCAGATCAGTGAGATCAGCCAGCAGAAAGCAGCCAGATATATGCCGTTTATCGGTACCCTGTTTATTTTCATCGCTTTTTGCAACCTGCTCACCGTGGTGCCGGGATATGAATCGCCCACCGCATCCCTTTCCACCACGGCGGCCCTGGCTATCTGTGTGTTTATTTCCGTGCCGCTGTTCGGCATTGCCCAAAAGGGCCTGGGCAATTATCTCAAACAGTATATTCAACCCACGGTATTTATGCTGCCCTTCAATATCATGGGCGAATTATCGCGGACCCTGGCCCTGGCGGTCCGGCTTTTCGGCAATATCATGAGCGGTTCGAAGATCGTGGCCATTCTTTTGGCCATTATTCCCTTTGTTTTTCCGGTGATTCTGCAATTGCTCGGACTTTTGACCGGGATGATTCAGGCCTATATTTTTGCCGTTCTGGCCATGGTGTATATCGCATCCGCCACCCAGGTCCAGGATCAGACAGATAGAAAAAAAGATAACACTCGATCATCGAGTAACAACCAGTAAAGGAGAATTTAATATGAGCAGTATCAGTTTTATCGGTATGGCATCTGTTATCACAGCCGGCATTACCATTGCAGTGGGGGCCATCGGACCGGCCATCGGGGAAGGCCGTGCCGTGGCAAGCGCCTTGAGCTCCATTGCCCAGCAGCCGGATGAAAAAAACACCATCACACGCACCTTGTTTGTGGGACTTGCAATGATCGAATCAACCGCCATATACTGTTTTGTGGTTTCCATGATTCTGTTGTTTGCCAACCCGTTCTGGGATTATGTGATTTCAGCTGCCAATTGAGAGGGATATCATGTTGATTGATTGGTTTACAGTGGGGGCCCAGGTAGTGAATTTTTTGATTCTGTTGGTGCTGTTGAAAATATTTTTGTTCGACCGGATCAAACAGGCCATGGACCAGCGGGAAAACAATATCAAAGAACGCTTTGACAAGGCAGCGGAACAAAAAGCGGCTGCACAAGAGACCCAAAAGACCTTTGAAAAAAAGACACAATCTTTGGAAAATGACTGGGATGCCAGGTTGAAAGAGGCGGACAAAGAAGCCAAAGAACGGCGGGAATCTTTGATCCAAGAGGCCCAAGAGGAAGTGGACGGGTTGAAAAAACAGTGGCGCAAAGTACTGGAACAGGAAAAAGCCTCTTTTTTTGACAGCTTTCAAAAAAAGGCGGCCCGCCTTATATTTGATACGGTGGAAAAAACCCTGTCCCATTTGGCTGATACCCGGGTCCAGGACCAGGCAGTGAAAAAGTTTTTATCCCGGTTTGAAGAACTGGACAAAGCAGATCTGCCGCAAAAGGCGGAAACAAAGCCGCAGGTGACGACGGGATTTGAACTGTCCGAAAACCAGCAGAAATCCATTCAAAAAGCATTGTCGCAAAAGCTGCCGAATTTGGGAAATATTGCATTTGAGGTCAGACCGGAACTGGTGTTCGGGATTGCAGTTGCCGCCGGCGGCAAAAAAATGACCTGGCATGCCCACGATTATGTCGGCGCCCTGGAAAAACAGATGGACCAGGCCATTGAAAGAAAAGATCATGAACCGGAAAAACAATGAATTAGCACAGGTCATGGATGATTTTGTAGCAACCATGACCGCCATACTGGACAGCCATAATCCTGCACTGCATGCGCGCGATTTTGGTCGCATTGCATCCATCAGTTCGGGCATCATAACCGTGGCGGGTCTCAAAGGCGTGCAGTCCGAGGAGCTGCTGGTGTGTCCGCCGAATGCATATGGCATGGCATTTGATCTGGACATGGACGTCATTGGGGTGATCATGCTGGATGAAACCGATACCCTGCGTGCCGGCGACGAGGTGAACCGCACGGAAAAGGTGATGTCCGCTCCCACAGGGGACGCACTTATCGGCCGGGTGGTGGATGCAAGGGGAAAACCCCTTGACGGCAAAGCATCCCTTTCAGGGACATCCCTTGTGCCGGTGGAACAGCCGGCCCCGGAAATCATGGACCGGGCCCCGGTGGACACCCCTTTGCAGACAGGCATCACCGTCATCGATACATTGATCCCCATCGGCAGAGGACAGCGAGAACTGATACTGGGGGACCGGCAAACCGGAAAAACCGCCATTGCGCTGGATACCATTGCCAACCAGAAGGGAAAGGATGTGATCTGCATCTACTGCGGTATCGGCAAGCGGGGATCCGCACTTGCCAAGGTCATTGCCGAACTCAAGAAAAGAGATGCCATGTCTTATTCCTTTGCCGTGGTTTCCACGGAAGAAGATCCGCCGGGCCTGCAGTTTATGGCCCCATATACTGCCACAGCCATGGCCGAGCATTTCATGCACCAGGGAAAAGATGTCCTGATTGTATATGATGATCTGACCCGCCATGCCCGGGCCTATCGCGAGTTGTCCCTGCTGCTGCGCCGCCCCCCCGGCAGAGAAGCCTATCCCGGTGATATCTTTTATATCCATGCCCGGCTGCTCGAACGCTCCACGCATCTGATTGCAGATAAGGGCGGGGGCTCTTTGACTGCCCTGCCCATCATTGAAACCGAAGCACAAAATATTTCCGCATACATTCCCACAAACCTGATTTCCATCACCGACGGGCAGATTTATCTGTCACCGCTGTTTTTCAGAGAAGGCATACTACCGGCCGTGGATGTGGGAAAATCCGTATCTCGTGTGGGGGGCAAGGCTCAGCTGCCGGCCTACCGAACGGTTGCCGGAGACCTGCGCCTGACCTATTCCCAGTTTGAAGAGCTGGAATCATTTTCAAGGTTCGGTGCCCGCCTGGATGAAGCTACCCGTAAAAAACTGTCCAGGGGACGCAGGATACGCGAAATCTTGAAGCAGTACCGGTATTCCCCGCTGCCGGCAGCGGACCAGATTGCCGTATTGATTGCCTTGACCCACGGGGTATTGGATGATATTGAATTGGATGATATTTCTGATGCTCAGAAGAACATACGAAAGGCTGCCAACACCGACCAGCAGGGGGTGATGGAAAAAATCACCGCCGGGGAAAAAATTGATGACAAAGCCATTAATACCCTTGTTAAAGCCGCGCAAGATGCCGTAAAACCCCTCAAAAAAGAAGCCGCTGATGCAGACCCTGGAACAGCTTAAGCGCAGAATAGACAGCACCGGTGACCTGCACTCGGTGGTGCGGACCATGAAGTCGCTGGCAGCGGTGAGTATTCGCCAGTATGAAGCGGCATCCCAATCCCTTGTGGCATATGCCCATACCCTTGACATGGCCCTGGGTATTGTGCTGCGCCATGATCCGGATACCCGGCTGTATACCCGGCGGTCTACCAGAAAAACCCCAGGGGCCGTCATATTCGGATCAGACCAGGGCATGTGCGGATCCCTCAACGAACAGGTGAGTTCCCATGCCCTGGACCAGCTGAAGCAGGCCGACCGGGATGCCGGGCAGATGCCTGTGATATGTGTGGGAATGCGGGCAGCGGGGCTGCTGGAAGATGCCGGCATTAATTGCAGTGATATTAGGGAGGTACCCGGTTCCGTGCATACCATCACCCCCCATGTGGGTGAAATTCTGATGGCCATTGACACCTGGCAGACCAAAACAGATGTGGACCATGTGCTTTTGTTTCATGCCCGGCCAAAATCCGCTGCCGGATACACCCCCCATACGGTTCACCTGCTGCCCATCGATACCCGGTGGCTGGAACAGCACCGATACCGCACCTGGGACTCTGCAAGCCTGCCCATGTTCACCATGGAACCCGACCGCCTGCTGTCCTGTCTGATCCGTGAATATCTGTTTATTTCGATATTCAGGGCTTATGTGGAATCTTTAGCCAGTGAAAATGCCGCCCGTCTGGCAGCCATGCAGGGGGCTCAGAAAAACATTGAAGAGTTGATGGAGGACCTTGAAAGTCAGTACAACCAGATGCGCCAGATGTCCATTACAGAAGAACTGCTGGATATTGTTTCAGGATTTGAAGCCCTGGGTCAAGACACCAGGTAGAAGACAGGCAGGATCAGCCACCAGACAGGCAGGATCAGCCACCAGACAGGCAGGATCAGCCACCAGACAGGCAGGATCAGCCACCAGACAGGCAGGCACGCACTTTGGCGATGAGCTCGTCCGAGGGCACCGTCTTGTTGAGAAACACAGATGCCCCGGCGTGATACATGGCATTGATCACTTTTTTGTCACTGTGCATGGAAAGCGCGACCACTTTGATATGGGGTTTTTTAAACAGAATCTGCCGGGTGGCATTTATGCCGTTGGTTTCGCCGAGGTTCACATCCATGATAACCACATCCGGTTCCAGCTTTTGCGCCAAATCAATGGCCGTGACTGCATCCGCCGCCTCACCCAGGACCTCAAAGCCCGGTTCCATCTCCAGCAGACCCACAAGCCCTTCGCGCAGCAGTTTGTGGTCATCTACGATGAGAATGCTGATGCTGTCTTTTGGATGGCGGTCCGATATCGCGGCCTGGTCTTCTGCCCGTCTATTGTATCCGGGTCCGGTGGTGACGGCATCGTCGGTTTTTTCGGCCGGCACGGTCAGGGTCACCGTGGTTCCCTGACCCGGTGCTGATGCAATCTTCATCCGGCCGCCAATATCTTTCAACCGTTCCTCGATACTGAACAGTCCCAGAGAAGCGGTATTGTCTTGTGTTTCCACAAATGCATCCGGATCAAATCCATTGCCGCTGTCTGACACCATGATTTTTATCTTCTGATCGTTTGTCCGTTCCATGGATAAACTTGCCTGTTTTTCTCCTGAATGTTTGACCACATTGAACAGCAGTTCTTTTGTGCACTGGAAAAGCAGAAAACAGGTGTTTTCAGCAACCGGATCGATGGTGTCATCTATCCGGCATTTCAGTGTAAAGTCAAACTTTTTTTTCATATAGGTGACCAGCCAGTTTGCGCCCCCGGCCAGGCCGTCGTTCAATATGGCGGAAGGAGAAAGATCCACTGTAAGAGACCGCAGTTCCGCCAGGGTTTCTTCCAGGACCCCTTCAATTTTATGGGCGGTTTTATGGATTGCGTCAAGATCGTTTTTGCGGTGAATATCCCACAGGTGCATGCGTGCGCCCACAACCAGCGGTTGGATATGGTCATGGAGAACAGCGGCCAGGCGGTTGCGTTCCTTTTGTTCCACCTGACCGAGTTTGTTGGCCAGCTCCCGCATCCGCTCCGTCTGAATCTGGATTTTGGCTGTGCGGTCCCGGACGCCTTGTTCCAGCAGGTCATTGATTTTTTTTATGGTATGTTCATGCTGTTTCTGTGCTGAAATATCTTTTGCAATACCGATCATGCACAGCGATAAATCTGAATCGTTCCGGTAAAATCTGCCGGTGATTTCTACCCAGGACACCGTGTTTTTGTCCGGGCGGTGTATGCGGCAGGCAGACGTAAAGCTGTTTCCCGGCTGCTGTGCCTTTGAAAATGCCCGGGCAAAAGCGGTTTTGTCCCTGAAATCCACGGCCTGGTCCAGAAAATCCGAATATCGCAAAGGCGGCAGTTTTCGGGATCGTCCGAAGATCCGGTACATCTGGTCATTTTCCCAGAACGTCGTATCTTTGGTAAGATTCCACTCAAAGACGCCGATGTCCAGGGAATCTGCAGCCATGCGCAGCCGCTGGTCACTTTTCCAGGTACTGGCTTCAGCCTGGCGCATCGGCGTGAGATCCAGGGCGATGATCACATGAAGACCGCCAGGGGATGTGATCCCGGAGGCAGCCCCCAGGACCGGGGTCCGTTTTCCGTCAGGGCGCAGGAACGCCCATTCCCGGACCGATACCACCTTATGGTTTGACAGACGTTCCGCCCATGTCCCTGCTTCAGGCCGGTTTTCAGGTGCCAGGCATTTCTCCCAGCTGATGTGCCCTGCCAACAGATCCGCACGGGTATATCCGGTCATGCGCAGCATCTCGTCGTTGATATAGGTGATATTGCCGCTGCTGTCACCAAATCCGATGCCGATCAGGTTGGCATCGGCCAGTGCCCGGAAATTGCGCTCGTTTTCCCGAAGCATGTCAATGGTTTGCTTCAGACTCAGCAGGTGCATGTGCCGGTCATCACCCACAACAACATCAACCTGGCCCTGTTGAATGGCTGTCAGAATGTCCCGGGCCCGGGCCAGTTGATTTTCAAGATCCTGGTATGTGGGTTTTTCCGGTTTCATCGTATACCTAAGGCCGTAAGGATCAGACGTTCGTTTTTCAGGCTGCCGATGATGAGCTCCCGGCAGGGGGTGTCAATGACCAGGGTCGGTGCCAGCAGGATGTTTTCTTCCATGGCTGCGGCATGATTTTCAAACACATCGATAATTTCCAGGGTGTGGTTGTCTTTTAAATGGGTGCGGCATATGTTTGTGATGTTGTTGAGGGCCATGACGGAATTGCGTTCTGTGCCTGCAACAAACAATCGCATGCAGTATTCAGGAAAACCGGCAGGTGTGCCCATTATCAGCCTCCTTGTGCCGAGATTTTGGAAAAAAACACAATCCCGTTATCTGAAATGTGAAAATTTTCATGCTTTCTGGAGTGATGGGTGCCCCTGGATTTTATCACCGTCATCTCCCGGTCGATAACATCGCCGGTGTCGATATAGTTCAGGCTGATCATGGTGTCGCAAATAGAAGATATGGCAGCCGTTGCGGTTTCGGCAAATGGTGACTCCGGCAACGTCTGGTCGGTCATCAGGCAGGTGATGTGTTTCAATTTGCAGGTATAAATGAGCCGGACCAGAAAATCAAAGGCAGCGGTGTCACTGCCCATGCGCCGGCAAGCGGAGATGCTGTCGATGACCAGGTGGTCGGGTTTGAACAGGGCGATTTTCTGCAGCAGGACAAAAAGATGCTCTTCAGGCCCCAGGGTTTCGGGCAATGCAATGTGAAACTGCAATCTGCCTGATCCGGCTGCAGGCTGCAGATCGATACCCGGGGAGACCATGCTGTCGATGATGGCAGAAGATGCTTCTTCAAAGCTGACAAACAACACCTTTTGCCCGGCATCGCAGGAGCAGGAGCAGGCGGCAAAACTGGCGGCAAAGGTGGTTTTTCCGATGCCGCTGTCCCCTGATATCACAATGGCGGCCCCGTGCCGGTATCCACCACCCAATGCCGCATCCAGTCCGGATATGCCGGTGGTAACAAAGGGACCCGGCGGAGGATAGGCTGCCAGCTCGATGCTGGTGACGGGCAGTACGCTGATGCCCTGGCTGGTGATCACATAGGGATGTTCATTGGGAATGAAACCGGATCCGCGGTATTTGACGACCCGGATCCGCCGGGTGGCCTTCTGGTGCCGGATACGCAGGTCAAAGAAAATAACACAGTCCGTCAAATAATCTGCAATATCAAAACCTGTGTTCTGTTTTGGCGGGAAAAACACTTTGGTGGTCAGAATGCAGGTGAACCCCTGGTCTTTCAGCCAGGTGTCAAGCCGGTACAGCTGGTCTTCTTTTTGCTCGGTGTTATGGAAAACCCGCAGCAGGACATCCAGGGCATCGATCATGATGATCCGGGCCTGGAGCTGCCGGGCCTGGCCCTGGATGATGCCAAGCAGGGCATCGATGTTGAAGCCGCCGTTTTTCACCTGGGCGTGATCCACCCCTGCCTGCCAGACGAAAAAGTGTCCGGTCTGTTCCAGTGCCGTGATATCCATTCCCACGGTCAGGGCATTCTGTCTCACCGCTGCCGCGCTTTCTTCAAAAGAGACAAACAGCACCGCATCACCGTTAACAGCTGCATGATATAAAAACTGCAGTCCGATCAGGGTCTTGCCGGTGCCGGCGTCTCCTTTGATGAGCGTGATGCGGTTTTCTGGAAACCCGCCGTGCAGAATGCTGTCAAGCGCCTCATTGCCTGTGGATATTTTGGCAATGGTTTCTGTGCCTGCCAAAATATTGTCTGAATGATCACTGATGATGGGTTTCCTCCCTGAAAAAATTGAGCTGCCGACAATTTAAATCCCTAACAGAGTTTGACCGCAAATGCAACTATTTGCAATCAGGGTCTTGTATGACGGGCATCTCTGGGTCAATTTTTTTTCGGGGGCAGCAGCGGAGAAATGGCAAGCTGGTTGTTGACCGATTCTGCTAAATTTTTCAGAAGGCATCTACAACACCGTACACGGTTAATGTACCATTGGATACCGGCACTTCAGGTTGAGTAACTGCTATATGGGGAATGGTGGTAAGTTCCATCATTGCTGCAGATTCTGTCATGGTGGTCACTTTCTTCCCGCATCACCGCCCTTTGCAATTCTTTTTCATAGGCGGTTGGACACGAACCATCAAGGAAACAGGCCATTGCTACACTACCTTGTTAATCGAGCTGGAGAAATGTTTCTATTTCTTTTGATGTGAGTGTTTCTTTCTCTATTAATTCTTGGGCAAGCCGATCCAGTTTTTCACGATTTTCATGTAAGATTGTTTTTACCTGTTCATGGCATTTATGGAGAATTTTCTTGACTTCGGCATCGATGACCTGTGCGGTTGCTTCGCTGTAATCCTTGTCTTGGGTCAACTCTCTGCCCAGAAACGGGTGGGGTTCTCCTTTTTTAAAAACCATCAGTCCGAGCTTTTCGCTCATACCCCATTGACAAACCATCTGCCGCGCCAGTTGAGAGGCGTTTTTCAGATCATCGCCGGCCCCGGAGGAGACATCGTTAAACACCTCCTCTTCAGCAGCCCGGCCCCCCACCATCACCGAAATTCTGTTGAGCAGATATTCTTTGCTCAGATTGTGCCGGTCCTCTTTGGGCAGCTGTTCTGTGGTCCCCAGTGCTCTGCCCCGGGGAATGATGGTGACCTTGGAGAGCGGGTCAGCGCCGGAAAGCAGTAATGCAGCTAACGCATGGCCGGCTTCGTGATAGGCGATCCTGTTTTTTTCTTTTTCAGAGAGCCTGTCTTCGCGCTTGAGTCCCATGATGATTTTGTCCCGGCTTTCATGAAAATCCTGCATTTCCACCTGGTTTTTATTTTTCCGGGCCGCAAGCAGCGTGGCCTCGTTGACCAGATTTTTTAAATCAGCACCGCTGAAGCCCACAGTGGCACCGGCCAATTGATCATAATCGATATCCTCAGCCATCTTCACTTTGCTGATATGCACCTTGAGAATTTTTTTCCTGGCTGATTTTTGGGGCATCTCCAGATTGATCCTGCGGTCAAACCGTCCGGGGCGTATCAGGGCCGGGTCCAGAACATCCGGACGGTTGGTGGCAGCCAGCACAATGACCGATTCCTGCTTGCTGAATCCGTCAATTTCCGAGAGAATCTGGTTCAGGGTCTGCTCCCGCTCATCATGCCCCCCGCCGACCCCGGTCCCACGGACCCGGCCGATGGAATCGAGCTCGTCAATAAATATCAGGGACGGTGCATTCTTTTTGGCGACCTGGAACATATCCCGGACCCGGGAGGCCCCCACCCCGACAAACATTTCAATAAATTCAGATCCGCTGATCGAATAAAACGGCACATTTGCTTCTCCTGCCATCGCCTGGGCCATCAGGGTCTTTCCCGTGCCGGGGGGACCGGCCATCAGGATGCCTTTGGGCAGTTCAGCGCCCAGTTCAAGATACACAGAGGGATCTTTCAGGTAATCAACCATTTCCTTTAATTCGTTTTTGGCATTTTCAAGGCCTGCCACATCGTCGAACGTAACGTCAACTTCCTGCTGTTGTATTTTTTTTGCCTTGGATTTGCCAAAACCAAATGGTCCTGTCTTTCCGCCCAATCCGCCCATTCCCCCCATTTGATCTGTCATCTTTTTGTTGACATATACGAAAAATCCAATAATGAGCAGCCAGGGCAGCAGGCTGATGAAAATTCTGGCAAGCCAGTTGGTTTCCTCCGTCTCCGCATGGATGACCACGTTGTTTTTTTCCAGAAGGGCCATAAGCGCCGGGTCTTCGAATCCGGGCAGGACCGTGGAAAATACACCAGGTTCCGGCGTCTGCTGTTCTTTGTCTGTTGTTTGGGCATCGGTTTTTTCTTGGTCTGCAGCATATTGCCCTGTTACCTGTTGCCCCTTTACCTGGATTTTTGCAACCTCACCTGCCGCCACTTTTTCCTTGAATTCAGAGTAGGCAATATCTTCCATCTTCTTGCCGGCCATGTAGGAGGTATAACCGAACGAAATAACAATCCAGAGGAGAACAAACAAAAGCAGGCGGAGCCATTGCGGCGTTTTGTCGACAATGTTTTTCTTTTCAGGTGGAATATCATTCATAATCGAAGGCTTTACAGGGTGTACCGAT
>JAWOEP010000011.1:0-5378 GCA_046482705.1 Desulfotignum sp. | reverse complement strand
CCTGTGGTATAGGATTTCACCCGCTGGCTGGCACCCCGGGAGGGTTCTCCGAACACATGGAACAAAGTCAGTTCAGCCTCATATTTCTGTGCCAGTTCAAAGGCGATTTTTGCTGCAGCATCACAGGCAGGGGATGCATTTGTGGCAAAGAGAATTTTTTTAAACATAACTTACCTCCTTAAGGTACATTGAATCGGATTAAAGCAAAACGACAGGTCCCAGGCAATCCCTTCCACCAGTTCAAACAATGAATAACAGGTATCATAAGTGAACATGTCCTGGCCATCCCCGAAAATCACATGTTCCAGTTTTCCAAGGATCAGTTCATGGTGCACCAGGCTTTCCACCTGGAAAAACTTGAGCAGAATCTTTTTTTCATCCTGGATGCCTTTTAAGCTGTTGTAGATCTCCACTCTGGGGGTTCCGGGAAAGCCTTTCATGGCAATGGTTTTGTAAAACACAAGCTTCTGAATATCTTCTGATGCACAGGCATTGGGCCCGGCTGCACCGGCAATTTCAAGCAAAGGCGCCAGATAATCGGACAACCTGACAAGATCCGGGTATTGACCGGCCATTTTAAAGAATGATGCCAATGTAACCCCTTTTTCCAGGCAGATGGTATTGGACAGCAGCGGCAGTATGTCCGGTGCCGTTTTTTTGTCCTTTTTGTAAAGCCAGCCGTCCGGCATCAGGGTGATGGATTCCATCAAAATCTCCTTTGGCAGTATTTTTCAGGATACAGGCACCTGGATCCAGAACTTGGAGCCTTTGCCCTCCCGGGTGGTAAAACCGATGCTGCCCTTGTGCTCTTCAACGATTTTTTTGGTGGTCATGAGCCCGAATCCGGTGCCCCGGGTGCCCTTTGTGGTGATAAAATCGGTAAAAACCGCCTGTTGAACGGTTTTGTTCATGCCCATGCCGTTGTCCTGCACCTGGTACACAACCGCATCATCCTTTTGCTGTACAAATACATGCACCTGCCCGGGATGTTCCGGTGCCACTGATGTATCAAAGGCATCCAGGGCATTGGTAACCAGATTGAATACACAGGTATGCATGGCCCCCGGATCCATCATGACCCGGACATCTTCTTTTCCCAGAAGGGTTACTTTCAGGTCAATGCCCATCTGTTTTGCCTGAAGACCCAGCAGGGCCTTTATTTCTTTCACCGGCTGATCCGGATGGGTGGGGGCAAGGTCCAGGCGGCTGGTTTTGGCATAATTGAGCAGATCCAGAGACAGGTTGGTGATCTTGTCGATGTTTTTTTTCATCATTTCCCAGCCCTTGACCATATATTCCCTGTTTTCGTTTTCAATGCCCTGTTCCAGGATGAAAGACGAGCCCTTGAGACCGCCGGCAATGTTTTTTATCACATGGGACATGCCGGCGATGGTCTGGCCGATGGTGCTCAGGGTTTTTGATTCATCAATGGCCCGGTCCTTTTCCTTTATCATATGTTCCAGGTCGGTCATATAGCTGCGGATCTTTTTGTTGATGGAAATGCGGTCCACCGCTTTTTTCACAGCGGTTTCTATTTCCGCAGCATCAATGGGCTTGGTGATAAAATCGGCTGCCTCATGCTGCAGGCTTTTCACGGCCAGGTCCATATCCCCGTGCCCGGTGATCATGATCACTTCTGTTTCAGGAGCAGCATCCTTGATCTGTTTCAGCAGTTCTATACCGTCAATGCCCGGCATCTTGATATCTGTAATCACAATATCCGGGTGTTTTTCAAAAAACAATTGTAATCCGGCATCTCCGTTTGATGCCGGCCATACCGTGAATCCCGCATGGGTGAGGGTGATGGTCAGGACACTGCGGATACCGGGCTCATCATCCACCAGCAGGATAGTATAGGTATGTGTATCTTGGTTCATTGGTTCTGATTTTCCTTGATATTGAACAGGATGACAAAGGTCGCTCCCCCGTCCCTGTTGTTGTGGACACTGATGTCCCCCCCTGATTCCTGAATAATGCCGTAGGAGATGGACAGACCCAGGCCGGTGCCTTCTCCCACATCCTTGGTGGTAAAAAACGGTTCAAATATCTTGGCAATACTGGACGAGGCGATGCCGGTGCCGGTGTCGCTGATCTTCACCCGGATTTTCCGGTTTTCCAGGGCGGTTGAAATGCTGATCCGCCGCACGGTTTCCTGGTCATCACCGGCGTTTTCCACCCTGGCCACAATGGCATCCCTGGCATTGATGAGCAGGTTGATAAACACCTGTTCCAGGCGGACCGGATCTGCATGAATAACCGGCAGATCATCTGCCAGATCCCAGGCAACGGTGATCTCCCTGAGTTTGAGCTGCTGGCTGAAAATGTCGAATGCGCGTGTAACTACCTCGTTGATGTGCACATTTTCTTTTTTAAACACGGTTTTTCTGCCGAACAGCCGCATATGTCCGGTAATTTTTGCGGCCCGGTCCACATGGGATTCAATTTCTTCGGACAGGGTTTTAAGGATGGACCGGTCAATCTGCTCATCAGAAGTGATTTTCCTGGCGATAAACCCGGATGCTGTTTTGATCACCGACAGGGGCTGGTTGAGTTCATGTGCAACCCCTGTGGCCATTTCCCCCAGGGTGGCCATTTTGCCGGCCTGGACAAGCTGCTGTTCGGTTTCAACAGATCTGGTAATATCCACTGTGGTAACGATGAGCACATTGCGGCCGGCAAATTCCGCAGGCCTGATCCAGATATTCACATAAATATAGTCATCATCGTTTTTCACATGCACGCACCGCTCATGGAAAGGGGTGTTGATATGGGTTTTCACCTGTTCATATTCCCGGGGAGAAGCAAACAAAATATCAAAGGTCCTGCCTGTAAGGGCTGCTTTTGCATACCCGTAAACGGTCTGGGCCGCATCATTGAGATCCAGGATACACAGGTCTTTTTGGTCCAGAATAAACACGGGATTG
This sequence comes from Desulfotignum sp., assembly GCA_046482705.1. Classification (GTDB taxonomy): domain Bacteria; phylum Desulfobacterota; class Desulfobacteria; order Desulfobacterales; family Desulfobacteraceae; genus Desulfotignum. The sequence continues at coordinate 2,454 of JAWOEP010000011.1, read as the reverse complement.
GGAATGTTTTCGAAAATGGCCTGGTATTTTTTTTCTGAAATCCGCACCTCTTCTTCCAGGCGCTTTCTGCGGCTGATGTCCAGGCTCATTTCCATGGCTGCCACCACCTGGCCGTTTTCATCTTTGAGGGGTGCTGTTTTTACAAACCAGTGGGCGGGTGTGCCGTCTTTGTTGATGCCGGATTCTTCACTGAAATGGGATTTGCCGTCCTGGAAGGTTTTTTCCACCGGGCAATTGCGGCATTTGGTGCTAAGTCCCTTGTAGGCGGCATAGCAGTGGTCCCCGTAGCTGGGGTTGAACCGCCGCACAAATTCCTGGTTGAATTCCACCAGTTCATAGTTCCTGTTCTGAACGGTAATGGTACAGGGTACCTGCTCAAACAGGTGCTGGTACATGTCTTTCTGCCGGTTCAGGGCCTTTTGTTTTTCATGAATTTTTTCTCCCATTTCACTGATGGCACTGGAAAGCTGCGCGATTTCATCCGCCCAGAGTCTGTGGGGTTCCGCTTCACTGAAATCCCCGTCAGCAATCCGCCGGGTGTTTTCTACGAGCTGGGTGATGGGCCTGGTCACCAGAAACAAGATAACAATACAAATGGTTACAGCCAGGGTAAGAAACAGAAAAACAGCACTCCAGGCGGACATTTTCTTGGCAGATGCAATCTTTTCCCGGATATTTTCCAAAGACACGATCACATCCAGAGAACCCAGTTTGGCCACATCCGAAGGATGGTAATGGCATTCTGACGTGGCACAGGAGTCGGCATTTTTCACCGGATTGATCAATCCCAGCATCAGCTCACCGGTGTCGGATTCAAAAATACGCACCCGTTCCCGGATACCGGTTTTCATCACCGGCGGGTCGGTATGGTGGCAGGTACTGCAGGCTGCATCCTCTTTTGTTCTCTTCTGGCCAAGCTCTTCCGGGTTGTTGGAAAAACGTACCTGTCCTTCGCAGTTGAATACCCGTATTTCCTTGATATCATTGTATTCCGCCATGGAATTGAGGATATCCTGCATACCTTGGGTGGGATTGTGCAGCATGGCAAACCAGGTGAGTTTCAATACCGAGTTGCAGAATTTGTCCACCTGGGATACGGCGGTATCAAGAAGCTGTTTTTCCCGGTATCTGCTGGTGTAATGGGTCCAGATAAAAATGGATGAAAAAAGAACAATACCCACCGGGATGAGCAGCTTGAATGCCAGTCCCCTGTTATGCATTTTTCTATTTTTCATGCAGGCCCTTTATTTTCGGGTTCACCGGCGTAACACCTGCCCGACCTTTTCCAGGACTTCATCTGCATTAAAGGGCTTGGCAAAAAATCCTTCTGCTTTGGGTATGGAATGTTTCCGTCCGGACAGACCGGATATAACGATCACCGGGGTGGTGTACCCTTTTTTGGATATTTTCCGGAAAAACCGGGGTCCCCATTCCTCGGGCATCTCCAGATCCAGGGTGATAAGATCCGGCTTCTGGGCCAAAAAGACGTCCATGGCCTCTTTGCCGTCATCGGCAATACAGGTCTCATACCCGTTATCCGTAAAAAGCGCTTCCAGATACCTGGTGATGGCAGGATCATCATCCACGATCATAATTTTTTTTGTCATGGTCCCTCCTTATTCTTTTATGTGGCATTCCCCACACAGAACAGGGCCTTTTCCCCGATCAAAGTGGCAGTCTCTGCACAGTTTGTGATAGGCGGCTTCCAGGGGCATCCGGTTATCAGGTGCGGCTTCCAGACCGTGGCAGTCGGAACAGTAATAATCCTCGCTGCTTTCGCCGGGCAAAAGTTCACCGTCTTCATACACATGGTGACAGATGCTGCAGTCATCATCAAGATCCATGATGTGGTCATCATGGCTGAACACAGCCCCCGGCCTTCTGGGAGATTCAAATGCCCATGGATCCAGCCGTTCCACATACTGGTCCTCCTGGGCAAAAACAACCATCCACCCTGCGGCAGACATCAGCACCAGGACAATTGTGAATATGGTCCATTTTTTCATTTTATTTTTCCGGTGTATAAATTTTCTTTTCCATGGTTTCATAAATCAGATCTCCCAGGAATTTGATCTCCATTTTAAGGTCATAGTGGTGGATAATATCCTCCAGCCCGCTGTGGCAGTTATGGCAGGGGGCGATGAGCACCTCCGCACCTGTGGCTGCCAGCTGCTCTGCCTTGTTTCTGTTGTTCACCATGCGCTCGCCTTTATAGGGAGGACCACAGTTGATGACCCCGCCCCCGGCACCGCAGCAGAAGTTGTGCTCCCGGTTGGGCACCATGTCCACAAAATCTTCGCACACTATGTTCACCACTTGTCTGGCCTTGTCATGCAGTCCCCTGCCCCTGGCCACATTGCAGGGGTCGTGCAGGGTGACTTTTTTCTTGTATTTTTCCTTGATGGTGATTCTGCCTTCAGTGAGCAGTTCATGGTAGAAGGCCAGGGCATGGAC
>JAWOEP010000004.1:0-6782 GCA_046482705.1 Desulfotignum sp. | reverse complement strand
TCAAAAGTATTGTCCATGGTGTCTGTTTCATGATGGTGCTCGAAGATATAGATACGGCTTACATTCAACGTCTCGCCCATCGCCTTCAGACACTTGTTCTGGAAGACATAAAGATCTTCGGTTTCCATCGCGAGAACAGAGACGCGGGAAAGCAACTGCTCATAAGATAGCCTCACCCGCAGCGATTCCTCCGCCCGTTTGCGCTCGTTGATATCACGGCTTATAATAAGAATTCCGTTGGGTTTAAGAGTCTGATCACGCAGAAATTTACAGTTTGATTCCACCCAAATGGTTGAGTTCAAAATATATTCGCGGCTTTGAATATTTGGATGGTCAATTTTATCACTCTCGACCATTTTGCAACCATCCTGAACTCAACAATACTTGCCATATCATGCAGTTCTCCAAAAATCAACCACATTGCAATTATGTTGCAGCAGACCTTTTCCGGTCCCGGGCAAACGCCAGGATGTCCATGGCATCGGCGGACCACATATCTTCCAGGAGTTCACATGTACCAGCTGGGGTTCCAGGGATCTATATCCGCCAGCAGCTGATTGATGCTGTACCCAAAGAGGCTGGAGAATAAACGCAAAAAAAACACTTCTCTTCCAAAACGAAGACTTCTTTGATTTACGTTTTTTTGATCTCACGTATTCACCGCCAATCCATATGTGATCTGGCTCAACCCCTGATTGATGCGAAAACCGGCAGATCTGTTGCCGACATTGCAGACAGACTGGAGTGCCATACCCGGACGGTTTACAGGGATCTTATAGCCCACCAAACGCCGGGTAGCCCCCTATAACATCTGGGTTGCCAGCGGCACCTTCTACATGACCGGCCTTTGTCACATGCGCCATGAGATCCGGACATTCGCCTGTGACAGGATCAGGCAGTTTTGGCCCGTATAAATGATACCAGTTCATTGGTTCCGTCCACATTGCCCATGGCCATGATGTGGATACCGTCGGCGCTGTCGATGATCCGGCCGATAAAATCTTTGGCAATATCGATACCGGAGGCCCCGTCTTCCATCCGGGCGATCACCTCTTCAGGCACATCGATGCCGTCCACATTCCTGTCCATGAACCTGGCCATTTTCACACTTTTCAGGGGCATTATACCGATGACGACCGGTACGTTCAAGGGCCCGGCCTTTTCCAGAAACGCCAGGGTCTTTTCCGCATCATAGACCACCTGGGTCTGGAAAAAATCGGCACCAGCCGCAATCTTCTTTTCCATCCGCCCGATTTCTCTGTCCAGGTCCCGGCTGGTGGGAACAGCCGTGCAGGAGACCATGAAGTCCGTGTTTCCGCCAAATTCCTTATCATTGTAATCAAGTCCCTGGTTCAGCTTTTTTACCAGACGGACCAGATCAAAGGTATTGTAGTCATACACCGCTTTGGAGGGATATGGTCCGTGTTTCGGAGGATCCCCGGTTGTCACAAGAATATGGCGGATTCCCAGGGCATGGGCGCCCAGCAGATCTGCCTGGGTGCCCAGAAGGCTTCGGTCCCGGCAGGTGAAATGGGGAATGGCCGGAACACCCAGACCCTGCTGGATCAGGCTTCCCATGGCAATGGCATTGATGCGCAGGTTGCCCATGGGGCAGTCATGGATGTTGATTCCGTCCAGGGGTAAATAGCGGCGGGCTTTCCGGACGGACTCTTCGGTCAGCACCCCTTTCACCGGTCCCAGTTCCGTTGTGATCACCTTGGTATTGTCAAATTTCTCTTTCAGCTTCATACATGGCTCCTGTGCAGCAATATCAGGTTGATGTCTTCCCTTGGTTCTTCAAAGTCCGGCCATTTTAGGGAAGCTGTGCAAAAAAAACAAGACCATGAAACGGTTTTGGCAATTATCCGGTGCTGCGCGGATGTGAAGACCGGAGATGCGGCACAAGGAAGGATTGCATACCACTAAGGAGAAAAAAATGGTTATGCAAAAGGAAGGTGAAATCAAGGTCAAGGTGTTTGCTTGATGAGCGCTGGATTGAAAAACAGCATGGGATGATTCCATTTATGGCCGGGCTGAAGCCCCTGCATTCAAGTCTTTTTTTCAATCAGGGCAACATCAAACCCTCTTAAACACTGTTCTTGCAATGCTGGTTCCTGTGACACCTCCGCCGATAACCAGCACCTGGGGTTCAATGAGTTTTTCAAAAAAAGAAACACATATTAAGGGTTACAGCGGGAGCAGGGTTTATAACCTGCCTGAACCGCATCTTCTGTTGTGGCAAAGAAATCGGTACATTTTTTACTCTGGGCAAAATTACAGTCCTGTGTATGAAAAATTTTTGACTCTGTATTGCCCACAAATTTTGATTCCTGCACCACTGTTTTTTCAATAATCGGTTCTTCTAAAGGTGGCACTTCAATTACAGGATCTTCTGCCAGGGGTTCTTCTGCTGGTGATACTTCAATGACAGTTTCTTCAACTACCGGAGCTTCTACTGCTGCTTCTTCAGCGGCTGACGTTTCGACTACGGATTCTTCAATCACTGCTTCCTCAACTGGGGGTTCATGATCCTTTTTAGGAAGCAGGATTTCACGATTTAAATAAATCATTACGCCGCCTGCAAGAATTAAAGTCACCGGCACCACACCCAACACAAGATCAAAAAATGATGCAGAAAATATGATGATGGTGAAAATACCAAGTAAAAATGCAACCGCTCCGCCGATAATCATTTTCATAAATAAATTCCTCGATTAGAAATAGGTGATCTTTATTTTTACACGCTATAAGCCTGAAATACCTTTAACCGATGAACAACAACAAACTTAATCTTTAAATATCCATATCATATATTTGTATACAGACCAATACAAACAACCTACGTTTTAAAGGTAATATGCATCAATTTCTCTAACTGCATAAGTGGAAGACATCCATTTTGGGTCAAAATATTTTTCATCGGCAATGTTTTTTAGTTTTTCAAAAACAGCAGGTTTGAGTTGATGTGAAAAGTAAGTGTGGGTTGCAATGTTCCTATCAAGAAGTATCATCGCCTTTTCTTTGGCTTCATCAAGTGCGTGCTGTTTCAAGCGCCAATTAATAGACACAATAGAAATTAATGCCATTATAATCATAATGATACAAATTGAAGAAAGAAATCTGAAATTTGCCCGAAACTTTTTATTTTTCATAAAATTTCCACTTAAAATTCTAAAAATTGCGTTTTTAGTCTTTGTCCAAAACTCTCCGAACTTCCTTTGCCATATCTGCCATAACCACTGGTTTCATCAAAAGACCCTTAATCCCCATGACTGCAGCATTTTCTTTGTTGATCCTTTCACTGAATCCGGTACAGATGATGATGGGGATATCCGGCGTGATGGCAATCAGTTCTTTGGCCAGCTGCATGCCATTCATATGCGGCATATTCATATCGGTTATGATCAGATCAAAGCAGGATGGGTCGGTTCTGAATGCTGCCAAGGCATCTACGCTGCTGGTAAAGCTGGTGACGCGGTATCCCAGTCGTTCAAGCATTTGCTGTTCAAGGTGAACAATGGGCTTTTCATCATCCACCAGCAGGATATGTTCCGTTCCTGTGGGAAGAGGGGTCATTTCTTTTTCAGGTTCAGCATCCTGTGCTTTTTCCAGCAGCGGCAGATAGACATTAAAAGAAGACCCTTTTCCCACCTCACTGTGAACCTTGATGTCCCCGCCATGGGCTTTGACGATGCCGTATACAGTTGCCAGGCCGAGGCCGGTGCCTCTTCCTTTTTCCTTGGTGGTGAAATAGGGGTCAAATATCTTGTTTATGACAGCAGGTTCTATGCCGGTACCGGTATCGTTTACTGACAGAACAGCATAACGGCCTGATACCAGCTGAAAAGCTGGGTTATCATCGTGATTAAAATCGACCTCTTTTATTTTTACTGTTATAGTCCCCCCGGTAGGTTCCACTGCATGATAGGCATTGGTGATCAGGTTCATGGCAATCTGGTGGATCTGGGTGGGATCTGCCATGACCGGACCGCAGTCTGCCTGGATATCCTTTGTAATTGTGATATCCGCAGGAATGGTTGCGCGGCAGAGCTTCAGCACCTCTTTGAGTATTTTCTGGATATGAACCGGTATCTTTTGGTATTCTGACTGCCGGCTGAAGGAAAGGATCTGCTGGACCAGCTCTCGGCCCCTGGTGCCGGCATTGAAGATCTCCTGGATGTTTTGACGTTCCATGCTGTCTGGAGGAAAATCATTTAACATCATTTCTGACAGCCCCACAATGGGAAACAAAAGATTGTTGAAGTCATGGGCAATGCCTCCAGCCAGGGAACCGATGGACTCCATTTTCTGGGCCTGGTGAAGATGTTTTTCAAGTTTTATCCGCTCTTCTTCTGCCTTTTTACGTTCAGTAATGTCTTCATGATTACCGATCATATAAACGGCATTGCCATTTACATCTCGTTCTACTACTTTGGCACTTGTATGCAACCAACGGTAACCACCTTCCTTGGTTCTTACACGAAATTCATTTTCATAAAAATCCGGTTTCGTTTTGAGATACTCTTTTGCTGTGACGATGGCACCTTCTTTATCATCCGGATGAATCAAATCAATCCAGTTTTCAAAAGAGGCCGGGAATGCATCCGGCTCGTAACCGAGCATGGTATAATATTTTGGACTGAAGAAAAGTTTATTTGTCTTGAAATTCCATGTCCAGATACCATCAGTGGTAGCATCTAAAGTTAGCTTCAGTTCATCTTCTGAACACTTGCGATCAGTAATATCTCTTGTACTGAAAAGAATCTTTTTAGGTGCTTGATTTTCGTGCAACAACAGTTCACCAATCGTTTCAAACCAAAGATAATGATTTTCCTTGTGTTTATAGCGGTATTGTGCTTTTTTAAATCCGCCTGTTTCCAGAAGGTTCTGCAACTCTCCAGCTATTTCCGGCAAATCATCAGGATGCACAAAATCCATTACATTTTTACCGATAAGCTCTTCTGTGGTATATCCCAAAATCCTTTCGTGTGATTTTCCCACAAAAGTGTATGTTCCTTCAAGGTCGGACATTGAAACCATATCGAACATATTGTCTGAAATTTGCTCTAGCAGCTGGGTTTTTTTCCGCAGTGTCTCTTCAGCTTTTCTGCGTTCAGTGACATCTTCTATTGCTGAAATCATACCATTAAAATCACCGTCACTGTCAAAAAGCGGCTTGGCATTGATTGAAAGCAACACCTTTTTGCCACCGGGCCAAACAAGAGAATGTTTTATGCCGAAAACCGGGTTTCCGGTTTTTTTAACCAACTCAAACGGCAACTGATCATCGGGATATGCATTGCCCTGAAAATCTGCTATTTGCCATTCTTGATCGTTATACCGCCTTTTGTAAATATCCGAACGTTCCAGACCCAGAATTTCTTCTGCTCTGGCGTTTGCCATTGAAATATTCCCTTTTTCATCAACCATGGTTATTCCCACAGGACTCGTTTCCATGACTTGTTGTAAAAGGTTCTTTTCTTTTAAAATCTGCTGTTCATAATTTTTTCTTTCCGTAATTTCTGTAATAGCTTCCAGTACGCTGACAATTTGTCCTGCCTCATCTTTGACTGGTTGAGATATGATACTGTACCATTTGTCTTTTGATGGGTTGTACTTATCCATTTTCCTGGTTCGGCCGCTTTTATAGGCTTCAAATGTTGGACAGGGATTACACATATGTTCCGAGGATTCAAAAAACCGATGACAGGTTTTGCCTACCGGGTCGCCGTGCGGGAAAATAGAGCGGATGGTATCGTTCACCCAGGAAATGGTATAGTCCGGATTTATCAGTGAAAGTCCCGTATCAAGAGAGGATAAAATCATTTCCAGACGTTGTTTATCTGCTTTTATCACTTCAACTTCTGATTCGATTTTTTCCAGTTCCTGGACCCGTCTTTTCAATTCTTCATAGGTGGGTTTTTCAGCCATACTGAGCCCTTTTTTAATGTCCGAATGCTCCATTTATTAGATGTGCCTGATATTTCTGGCTGAGCATATTGCTTTTTGTTCGCCCAAGCTTACCCTGCGGAAACATACCGTTTTTAACACTCAACCATTTTGCAACCATAATCCCTGAACAAATCGACCATATCAGGTTTTGAATAGTATTGATATCCACAATTTTTCCGAACCGTGAATATTTTTGCTTGGGATAATTTATGTGCAACTCCGTCCTATTCCAACATTTGATTTCATAGCGTACCCGCCGGGGTAATGCCCGGCACCAAACCTACCAGAAACTCAAATGAGTTACTTAGAAGCAACACCTTCAACCCATGAACATCCTGCTTTCCAGGATCAAGCCAATCTACGTAGGTTTCAGGTTTCAAAACACACGGCATCCGGTCATGGATATCCCTGACCTCTTCAACGGCATCCCGGGTGATAATGGTGCAGCCATGATAATCTTTCTGCCAGGTATCCCATAAGCCAGCAAAAGCAAACGGCTCTCTGGATGGTAATTGAAAAAAATACCTGGTCTTTTTGTTGCTGTTGACAGGATCTGCCTTCCACTCATAGTACCCATCAGCAATGATCAGACACCGCCTCTTCCGGAAAGAATCTCTGAAGCTGGGTTTCTGGTCCAGGGTCTCCATCCTGGCATTGATATGCCCTGTTCCTTTCTTCTCTTTGGCCCATGACGGTATCAGACCCCAGGTCAGGAGTCCCAGGCGTGTTTTGGATTCATGCATGATGATTGCCGGCACCTCTTGAGAAGGGAACACTTCAGATCTTGGTTCCCATTCACAGGCGATGACATCAACAGGGAAGTGCTGCTG
>JAWOEP010000442.1:0-11170 GCA_046482705.1 Desulfotignum sp. | reverse complement strand
TCTCTGTCACCGCATCCCCTATCCGCCGGACAAGGGTGACAAGATCCGTTCGTTTCACCTGCTTCGCCATCTGAGCCAGCATTTCGACGTCTACCTGGCCAGTTTATAGATATTATCCACATGAAAGGAGATATCAACCCCGGTGGTCCGGGAAATTTCCATGAACCGCCCCCCCATCTGCCTGATATTCTTCCGGGTGCCTGAAACGGAAAACTGGATGCAGGCCCGGGGTTTGGGCTGGGGTTTTTGAAGGGAAATCCTGCCGGTGAGCCGGGTGATATAATCTATGTTCAGATTGTTTTCTGCACAAACCGATGTAATGGCAGCTATCTGCCGGGCATTCACGGACCTGCCCAGAATGGTGATGATTCTGCGCTCCCTGCCCTTGGCAAGGACCCATTTTTCATAACCGTCCGGATCCACCGGCGTGATATCCACATGCAGGCCCATTTTATAGCCTTCAAACAGCATGTCCTTGAAAATTTGTGAAAAATCCTCTGCGCAGGGAATATCAGCAAGAATGCCTAAAGAGATATGCTCATGGATAACTGACTGGCCGATATCCAGTATCCTGACATCATACCGGGCCAGGATACATGTAAAACACGAATCCACCCCTGTTCTGTCCCTGCCCGTAATGTTGATAAGAACAATTTCTCCCATTGTCTTTTCCTTTGCCTGTGCCGGTAAATTATAATAATCAGTCAAGATCCATGGCTGCCACCATTTGTGCCAGACGTTCTCTGGTGTTGAGACCGGGATCATCCAGAACCTGCTCAAACAGCTGCTGCTTGATCCGGCCCACCTTCGGCCCGGGTTTCAACCCTGAAATTTCCATGATTTCATGGCCTGTGATATCCAGATCATCCGGATGAAAAGCGGTCTGCCGGGCAATTTCATCTGTGACTTTTTTCACCCGGTCCCGGATATCAGACAGGGTATAGGGTGATTTGGCAAGATTGGCCTTTTTATCAGCAATGCGCAGGCGCATGAAATCCTGAAAATCAAGGCGGTTTGCGGCCAGCACCGCCAGAAGCCGGCGAACGGATTTTGGTCCGGTTTTCTTGGCCAGGGGCCGCATATGACAACGGATAAGGGACAGTATATAGGTTTTCCGGGCAGAGGAAAACCGCAGCCGGTCCAGGTCTGCTTCCAGGGTCCTGGTATGGGTTTCATGGCCGTGAAAGGTTATCCGGCCCTGCTTGATGCCCTGGGCATCCTTTTTGCCGGTATCATGCAGATACCCTGCCAGGCGCAGCAGAGGCTGCCTGGCAGGAAGGGCATCGCCCACCAGCAGGCAGTGGTCAAAAACGGTTTCTCCGTGAAAGGGCCCGCCTTCCAGGCCATAACATCTGTCCAGACAGGGGAGCACTTCTGACAGCAGCCCGGTGGTATGCAGCAGGGCGAAAAAAGAGGAAGGGGTTTTCATGGCCATGGCTTTGATAAGTTCTTTGCGGATGCGTTCGCCTGGTATACCGCTGATCAAAAATCTGGCATGACGCTGGATGGCGGAGCGGGATGCCTCAGCCATCCGGGCATTGAGAAGTGCGGCAAACCGGCATCCCCGTATCATACGCACCGGATCCTCGGCAATCCGGGCATCAGGATCCCGGATAAACCGGATAACCCGGTTGTCCAGATCTTTTATACCGTTGTACGGGTCATAAAAAACATCTTTGAGAGGATCATATGCCATGGCGTTGATGGTGAAATCACGCATGCCCAGATCACCTTCGGGAAAATTTTTTGTACCGGCCCGGCAGACCGCCACCTCAATGTTATCGATCAGACATACAGGAAAACTTTTTCCCACTATCCGGATTTTCCGGCCGGCGAACAGGACTTTTAGAACAGGTATGGATGCATTGGTCAATATATCCACATCTTTGGGAACTTTTTCCATATGCATGTCCCGCACCGCACCCCCTGCCACAACACCGGCATATCCATTCTCCTGAAGCACGCGCAAAATATTGTATGCCGGCTCCGGAATCAATCGGGCGTGTAAGTCCACCATCTGGTCACACCCTGAAAAAGGTCTGGATTAAAATACCTGCAAACAAGGTTAAAGATACTGCAGAGTTAATATGGAAAAAAGCCACATGAACCCGGGAAAGATCATCCGGCCTTACCAGGCGGTGTTCCAGAAAAATCAGGATGGCAATGGCGGCCCAGAATACCAGAAATACGGGGTGCATATCAAAACTGACATGCAGGGCCAGCAAAAATCCCAGAAATATCAGATGGAGCAGAGAAGAGACCTGCATGGCCCGGGCTGCCCCCAGAAAGACCGGCAGGGAGAACAGGCCCTGTTCTTTGTCAAACCCGATATCCTGACAGGCGTATAGAATGTCAAATCCGGCGATATAAAACCAGAGAGCTGCCGCCAGAAAGATGATTCCCCAGTTGAGGGTGCCGGTGACAGCCACCCAGGCCCCCACCGGTGCAAGGGAAATGGCAAACCCCAGCACCAGATGACAATACGGGGTAAACCGTTTGGTATAAGAGTAAAAAAACAATACAAAGAGCACAGGAAAAGACAGAAAAAAACAAAGCGGCGACAGCATGGCTGCCGCCCCCACAAACACCACACAGGAAATCCCCACAAACACCAGGGCTTCTTTTGCAGACAAGATTCCTGCGGGAATCTCTCTGATGGCGGTTCGTGGATTGATTCTGTCAATATCCGCATCCACGATACGGTTGAATCCCATGGCTGCAGACCGGGCCCCCACCATGGCCACAAGGATATAAAAAAGTTCCCACAATGACGGCACATGGGTCTGCCAGGCAAAGACCACGGCAGACATGGCAAATGGCAGGGCAAAAACGGTATGGGAAAATTTGATCATTTTCCCGTAATGCAATATTTTTTTTTTCACACCAGAAGCCATGTTCATGTTTTTTATTAGAAATTGGCAGCCAAAAAGATCACATACCAGACAGATGCTGTTGTTTTTCAATGGTTTTATATCCCTGCCTGGCGCTTGAGGTGGTGACCAGTCCTGTGGCCGGCTGGTGAATTTTTTGTTTTTTGATTTTCAACAGCAGGGGCCGGACCCTGAACTTTGGCACGGGTTTGATGCGCATGCCGATAAATGTCCCGCAAAAAGACCGCTGCACCCACCCGTTATTTTCAATACCCGACACAATTTTACCCCGGAAAAACGGCAGCTGGGCCGTGGTCCGCCAGTGTACCGGCACATCCCCCAGGATACTGAACAGCATTTTCTTGAGATCCCATACACTGAAAAACCGGGCATTGGTATAAATATTGGGGAAAAAAAACCCCTTGCACCGCCGGTACAGGTTCACAGGAGCATACCGGTTGAGCACCCCGATCACCACCCGGTCCTTTGCCACCCGGCAGGCCTCTTCAACGGCTTTGGCCGGGCGGTCCGTGAATTCCAGGGTGGTGAAAAACATGGCGGTATCAAAGGCATTGTCTTCAAAAGGCAGATCTTCCGCATAGCACCGGTGGAGGTCCACCCGGTTTTTCAGCCGTTCATGGGCCTTTTCCAGCATATGCACGGACGGATCGATACCGGTGAGGCTCACCTCCTTGTCCAGCAGGGGCGAAAGGCTCATGCCGGTACCGCACCCGATATCAAGGATGCGCTGGCCCGTTCGCAGATCCAGCAGGGCCATAATCAGTTTGATTTCAAGGTCCAGACAATGGCGGTTTTTCGCCTGTTCAAACCAGGCATCATAATGCTGGGCCTCTTTGAAATCAAACACATATCCCATGATCAGGCCACCACCTGCTGCATAACCTTTTCCATGAGATTGTCCACCGCCAGTACCGCAGGGGAATCATCAGGCAGTTCCAGCATGGACCGCTGTTCCATGTCGAATTCCAGCAAATGGTCATCCTGGGGAATGGTGCACAGCAAAGGCACCCCGATCTGTGCCACCTCATCTAAAAATGCCTGGTTCAGCTGATCCGGGGCCCGGTTGACCACCAGTCCTTTCTGCCGGACATCCAGTTTCAGATCTCCCAGCATCTCGTTGATCCGGCCCACAGCCCGCAGCCCCCGCAGGGCATAATCCGTGACCATGAGCAGCATATCCACTTTCCCGCTGGTACGGCGGCTCAAATGTTCCATACCGGCTTCATTGTCAACCAGCAGGTATTTATAGTTACTTTCCAGTTCTTCGGCAAACCGGTTCAAAATATTATTAACCATGCAGTAGCAGCCCTGGCCTTCCTGACGTCCCATGACCAGAAGGTCAAACTCTTTTTGTTCTATGAGCACCTGGTTCATGAGCATTTCCAGGTACAACACTTTGTCCATCCCGGAAGGCACGCCCTGGGGATCTTTCATAAAATCTTCCCGGACATCTCCTACGGTTTTTTCAATGGTCAGCCCCAGGGTTTCTCCCAGGTTGCTGTTGGGATCTGCATCAATAGCCAGAACCGGGTCTTTCAAATGCTTTGTAAGATATCTGACAACCAGCGCGGAAACGGTTGTTTTTCCAACCCCTCCTTTGCCGGCCATGGCGATTACACAACTCATAGTCACTCCTGTATTCAGGTTTACTCCATAATCTATCTAAAATAATGCAATCCTGGAAAAAAGCAACACGCCGCAAGGAAAAACACCCCGGGTAAAAAGCAGGAAGTAAAAGGAAAAATTATTTTTTGTGTTTCCGGTACCAGTCGGAATCGCCGTACAGCCTGTCCAGGCATTCCGGGCAGATACCATGGGTAAAACTTACCTGGGAGTGGGCTTCGATATATACCTCCACCTGTTTCCAGAAACCCTTGTCATCTCTGATCTTCTTGCATCGTGAACAGATGGGCAAAAGCCCCCTGAGAATCTTCATCTCAACATGGGTTTTTACCCGGGCAAGCAATTCCGCAGAATTAAACGGTTTTGTGACATAATCCACACCGCCTGCCTCAAAGCCTCTCACCACATCCTGGCTGTCGGTTTTGGCTGTCAAAAAAATGATGGGAATATGGCGGAAGGCAAAATCGGCTTTTATCTTTTCACAGACCGCAAATCCGTCCATCTCCGGCATCATAATATCCAGCAGAATCAGATCCGGGTCATTTTTCATTATGAAATTCAAGGCCTGCTGCCCGCTCTGGGCCATGGCCACTTCAAACCCATTGTCAGACAGCAGTTTTCCCAGAAACTGCAGATTCCGGGGGTTGTCGTCCACTGCCAGTATCAGTCTTTTTTTCTCTGCCATGGCTGCTTTTCTCCGGGAGCATATAAAATTCGTCCCAGTTCACGGTGGGTAAAATAGGGATCATCATTTTTCAAATAGGGCAGCACAATTTTTTTGCGGCGCAGCATATTCTTTGAAATACTGCCCAGTACCGTATCTTCCTCAAATTTTTTAGCGGAATGGGTAACCAGGCCAAAGGGATTAACTATTTCACTGCCCCCCCAGAAATGGTAGGTTTTTTGCACTTCAGGCAGTCTGAAAGCATCTGGAAAGCTGGTTTCATTGTCTTTGGCCGCACGGCAGCGTACCTGTTCAGGTCCTTCTTCACCCACCCGGTTGACACAGATATTATAAATACCAAAAATTCTGGAATAAAACCGGTTGATGATTTCCCAGCTTTCCATATTGCTGAATTCATCAGCCATGGAGCCTTCAGAAGAATTAAACAGGGTCAGAAAAATATCTGCTTTCTGGGCAATACCCAGATACGGCAAAGACGGGTGCCATAAATCATTACAGATAAAAACAGCTATATTCAGCCCCCCCAGCCGGAATACCCGGATATGCTTTCCGGAAGCAAAAAATTTTCGCTCTTCAAATACCCCGTAATTGGGAAGATTCAGTTTCCGATAGGCAAACTGGATTTGCCCGTCCACTGCCACCAGGGCGGAATTGTAAAAATTCATGGACCGGGATTCTTCAATAAATCCCACCACTGCCGCCGTCCCTTTGGTGGCCGCTGCAATACGTCTGATCTCAGGAGACTCCATCTGCAAGGCTGCCTCGTGGTAATGCAGTCCCACAAAATACCCGGTCAGGGCCAGTTCAGGAAAGACTATCAGGTCAGCGCCTTTTTCCTTGCACTTTTTGATCGATGCAATGGTATTTTCAACATTGGCACCAACATCCAATAATACCGGGTTTGTCTGACACATGGCGATTTTCATGCTTTTAAATCCTTAAAAATCAGGCCCGGATTCCGGGCCTGATTTACGTGATAGCGCTAGTTTACACCGGATATCGGATATCAATACATTAATCAGCAGCTGCAGCCGCTTTCACCGGATCCGCAGCCGCCGGAACCGCACGCATGGGCATCAGGCTCCAGCCCTGTTTCCCTTACGGTAATGTCAAAGACAAGGGTTTCACCGGCCAGCATATGGTTAATATCCATTTTCACGCTTTCGTCGGTGATCTCGGCCACTGTGGCCGGCACCGGCCGGCCCTGGGGATCCTGGAGCTGGAGCACAATACCTTCTGTCAGGGGAATTTCTTCAGGAATATGTTCCCTGGGAATATCCACAATGGCATCTTCATGGCGGGGACCGTATCCCTCTTCCGGAGGAACCTCAACGGTTTTGGACTCACCGGGCTTCATCCCCATAACAGCATTATCAAATCCCTGGATGAGCATGCCTGCTCCCACAGTAAATTTTAACGGCTCTTTTCCTTCGGATGTATCAAATACGGTACCATCTGTTTTTTTTCCCGTATAATCCACGGTAATGGTATCGCCTGCTTTGATTGTTTCGGTCATTTTAAAAATCCTTTCAGGGCATGATTTTCCGCCCTGGTCGCCGGCTCCTGGTCCTTTTTTTCAGCAGCCGGTCATTCACATTATTTCCCTTCCCGGGAAAAACGAACCCATATTGTAACATAAGTGCCAAATATCACTTGTCCAATATATTCATCTTTTTTATCCTTGTTTTTTTGGAATTCTACACTGCGATGCGGTCCTTGAAGGCCGGTATGAACACATCATACCCTTTTTGTTCAAGATGGCGTGCAAAGGCGCTGCTCTGGGAGGCTTCGCCGTGGACAATGGCGATTTTGCCGATATTCAGGTTGGATTGGGTGACCAGCTTATCCAGTTCATGTTTGTCACCATGGGCACTGAATCCGCCGATGCTTTCCACCCGGGCGGCCAGGGGGTAGGATTTGCCCAGAATTTTAACTTCAGGGGGAGACTGGGCATCTTTGTTTTCAGCTGCTGAAGTTCCTAATTCCTGAAGACGCCGGCCCAGGGTATGCTCGGCCATATATCCCACCATCAGGATGGTATTTTTGGGGTTGTGTATCTTATACCGCAAATGGTGGAGGATCCGGCCTGCCTCACACATGCCTGAAGCGGAAATCACCACATGGGGGGTCTGCTCTCTGGTCAACGCCATGGACTCTTCAACGCTCTGTACAAATCTGACTTTGTCAAAATAAAACGGGTTCAGGCCTTTTTCAAGAAAGGCGGCATGGGTTTCTTTGTCATAGGTTTCCGGGTGTTCCCCGAACACCCGGGTAATATTGGATGCCAGGGGACTGTCCACATAGATGGGCTGTCCGGGCACCTCATTGTTTTTATACAGTTCGTGAAGCACATAGATCAGTTCCTGGGTCCGGCCGAAGGCAAAGGAGGGAATAATCAGAGAACCACCCCTGTTAAAGGTTTCCAGCAGTACTTTCTTCAAACTTTTCCCCAGGTCTTTTACCGGCGCATGCTCCCGGTCGCCATAGGTGCTTTCCATGATCATCAGATCAATATCGCGGTCCTGTTCATCAAAAATCAGGGTGGGGTCCTTTATAATGGGCTTATTGAACCGGCCCACATCCCCTGTATACAGAATTCTCTTTGTCCGCTTCCCGTCTTTGACCGTGATCAGGGAAAATGCAGATCCCAGGATATGTCCTGCCACGTAAAATTTCACTGTTGTATGGTGGCCGATGGAAATCTTGTGATCATAAGGATATCCATCAATAAAGGAAAGGGACTGCCGCGCCTGTTCCATGGTGTACAGAGGAACAATTCTTCCAAGACCGTGCTGCTGCTGCAAACGGGTTATGGTATCTGGATCCAGTTCATGGGGGTTTTTTTTCAGCAGACGTTTGATCTTGGATTTTTCACTGCCGGAAAGCTGTTTGTTGCGCTTTTTTTGTTCTTCCTGAAATAAAAATGACCGCAGGGATTTATAATTGAGATACTGGGCATCTGATTCCTGGATATGTCCGCTGTCCAGAAGCATGTAGTTCAAGGCGTTCAAGGTCGGCCGGGTGGTGATGATCCGGCCGGCAAATCCCGACCGGGTCAGTACGGGGATCCTTCCGGAATGGTCAATGTGTGCATGGGACAGAACCATGCTGGAAATCTTTGCAGGATCAACGGGAAACTGCCGGTTTTTTTCATCGCTTTGCTTTCGCCGGCCCTGGAACATGCCGCAGTCCATGAGTATCTGATCTTTACCGGCATCCAGAAGGTGCATGGAGCCCGTGACCTCACCGGCTGCACCCAGAAATTGACATTCCATATATACCTCTTTTGTGGTTGGTTCTTCGCTTCAGCTTCAGCACAGCACTTATATTGTGCAGCAGTATGTCACACAGCAGTCAATGACGGCAAGGCCTTTCAAAAAAGGTCCCGGCAAGTCTGTACGGCCTGGTGCCGGCCACCCGTTCTGCAGGGTCGTTATTGAAACACTTTTTTCAACAGGTCTGTGGTGCGTTTCACCGGATTTGCCCGAATGGCCGCCTCTTCTCTGGCCATATAATGGAAAATACCGTCCATGCCTTTTTCGACCACATGATCGGTCAAATCCGCCTTGACGTCCGGCACAAAAGGCAGGGCAGCATATTTTCCCATCATGCTGTCATAGGACTGCACCGCCCCCACCTGTGACAGGCTGTCATCCACCACAGGGGCCATGGCCTCGGCCAGATCCGGGGACATTTTTTCTCTGAAATACCGGGTGGCGGCATCTTCAGGTCCATTGAGAATGGCTCTGGCATCTTCAAAGGTCATCTGGGAGATGGCATCCACAAACAAAGAACGCGCTTTGGGGGTGGCAGCCTCTGCAGCCCGGTTCAGCTTACGTTCCAGATCATCGGCAAGAGAAGACATCCCTACCTTATCCAGGGCATTTTTTACTGTGGCCAGTTTTCCAGGCAATGGAATATGTACCTGTTTATCTTTATAAAACCCGTCTGTCTGCCCCAGCTGCGCAACCACATTGCCTGAAGCTTTGGTCAGGGCCTCTTTGAGACCGGCTGTGATATCTGTTGTGGAAAGATCAGTGTGCTGAGAGGTGGATTCTTCTCCCGATCCAAAACTCTCAAGGGCTTTGCTGCCTTGTTCCAGCCAGGTATTTGCGGCAACCGCCGGTGTCCCGGATATCAGAAATACCAGAACCACCGGAAACACAAACCATTTTCGTGTAATTTTCATGGTTCCTCCTTTTTGGCCTGCATCCGTTTTTGAAACCAGACATCACATTTTTATGGGTCTGACTGCAAAAAATCACAAACCTGCCGGCAAAACTATAAAACCGCCAGGGCAGCTTCATAATCCGGTTCGTTTTTTATATCATCCACCAGTTCGGCATGCAGGACCTTGTTGTTCTCATCCAGAACAATAACCGCCCGGGCCGTCAGCCCCTGGAGGGGCCCGTCAGTAATGAGCACGCCCGCTGCCCTTACAAATCCCTGGTCCCGGAACAAAGAGCCTGTTACCACATTGTCAATACCTTCCGCCCCGCAAAAGCGTTTATGGGCAAAGGGCAGATCCTGGGACAGACAGATCACCTGTGTGTTTTCCAGGCCGGCTGCTTTTTCATTGAATTTTCTCACCGATGTGGCGCACACATCCGTATCAATGCTGGGAAAAATATTGAGCACTTTGCGTTTTCCATTAAAACTTTCAAGACTGATCTCGGCAAGGTCCTGGTTAACCGCTGTGAAATCAGGTCCTTCAGCCCCTTTGACCGGAAATTCGCCTGCCAGGGAAACCGGATTTCCCCCGAGTTTTGTTGAAGCCATGATGATTCTCCTTTTTGTTTTCATGTGATAATTTCAGGCACAGATCTGTATGAAATCCGCCTGTTTTCCTGCATACCAACTTACCCTTTTACCTATAGTAATGTCATCCCGGGTTTTTTCAACGGCTCCCCTTGGTTTTATGATGACACATCACTGCTTTTTCCAGCAGATTTCAAAGAAAGAGAAATGCGTTTTCCAGTCACATCCACATCCAGCACCCGGACCCGGACCTGCTGGCGCACGGTGACAATCTCATTGGGATCTTTGACAAACCGGTCCGCCATCTGGCTGATGTGCACCAGGCCGTCCTGGTGCACCCCGATGTCCACAAATGCGCCGAATGCAGTGACATTGGTCACAATGCCGGGCAGGCGCATCCCGGGCTTCAGATCCGTGACTGCATGAACACCCGGATCAAAGGAAAATGTCTGAAACGTTTTTCTGGGATCGCGCCCCGGCTGTTTCAGTTCAGACATAATATCTTTGATGGTGGGCATACCCAGGTCATCTGTAATATACGCTTCCGGTGCAATTTGGTTTACCAGGTCCCTGTTCATGACCAGATCCTTCGGCCTGCAGCCCTGGTCTCTGGCCATCTGCGCCACCACGGCGTAGGATTCCGGGTGAATGCCCGAGGCATCCAGAGAATTTCTGGCGCTGCGGATGCGCAAAAATCCGGCTGCCTGTTCAAAGGCTTTGGGACCCAGACGGGGCACCTGCAGAAAAGCCTGACGGGTCAAAAACGGTCCGTTTTCCTGTCTGAAGCGCACCATGTTGGCGGCAATGGTATCATTGAGGCCTGCCACCCGTGCCAGCAGCTCTCTGGAAGCAGTATTGGCTTCCACCCCCACCTGGTTGACACAAATTTTGACGGTGTCATCCAGGGCCTGGTATAATTGTTTCTGGTCCACATCATGCTGGTACTGACCTACCCCTATGGCCTTTGGATCTATCTTTACCAGTTCCGCCAGAGGATCCATGAGACGCCGGCCAATGGAAACAGCCCCCCTCACGGTGATATCTGCATCGGGAAATTCCTGTCTGGCAATGTCTGAGGCGGAATACACCGATGCCCCGCTTTCATCCACCATCACAATGTCAACTTTACGGGGCAGGTCCAGTTCCTGGACAAAGGCCTGGGTTTCCCGGCCGGCGGTGCCGTTTCCCACTGCCACAGCCTCTATGTCATACC
>JAWOEP010000433.1:0-10742 GCA_046482705.1 Desulfotignum sp. | reverse complement strand
GGCAACCTTTGCAATGTCCTGCATCAGGCCCAGGTCCGCCAGCAGATAATCCACATGGGGGTTGCCGGTCTTTTCCACGATTTCCTGCTGCACCTGCTGCGCTTTTTTTTCGTTCCTGGCAATAATCGTCAGAAACGCTTTTTTCTCTGCAAGCTGGAAAGCAGCAGCCTTACCAATACCGGAGGTTCCCCCTGTCAGCACCACTTTTCTGCCGTACAGGGTTCCGGCCGGTTCTGTCCAGAACCGCCGGGCCAGCGCGTAACCATAGTGGCTGAACAGGAACATCCCCGGCAGGATGGCATGGTCCGCCAGATAATCCAGCCAGCTGGCACCGGATCTGAAAAAGGCCCTGTCATATGCCTTGCCATCTTTTATCCCCACATGACCGGTTGATCCGGTACCGCCTTTGTCCGGCTGTTTTCTTATGGAATACTTGTGTTGTTTCACGGATCCGCCTTTCACCAAAGATGCGCATTGTGTATACCCAATACAATGGACACTTTTTACCAGACTTCAATACCGGAAAAACATGCTTATACTGTCTTTGCATGAAAACCATGAGAAACCCGGGAGATTGTTATGATACGATTCGGCCTTTGCTGCATATTCAGGGAACACCCCGTAAAATTCCGCAGAACCACTGCCGCATATCTGTCCCGATTTTCCGAAGAGGAACAAAAATCCCGCCTGGCCCGGCTGTGTGCCGGCAATGCAGAAAGCCTGCACAAAGCCCTGGAGTTCTGCCGGGAAAACAGGATCGGATCCTTCCGGATAAACAGCCAGATCCTTCCTTTGAAAACCCACCCGGATACGGGGTATGATATTTTTGATCTTCCCGGTGCAGAGGACATCATTGCAGCGTTCAGAGCCTGCGGTGCCTTTTCCCTGGAACATGACATCAGAACCACCTTCCACCCGGACCAGTTCATCATTCTGTCATCACCACATCCGGATGTGGTCCAAAGGTCTGTGGCGGATCTGGCCTACCAGGCCCAGGTGGCGGAATGGGTGAATGCCGATGTCATAAACATCCATGCCGGCGGGGTATACGGGGATAAGCAGTCAGCTGTTTCCCGCCTGGCAGCAGCCGTTGAAAAACTGCCTGATTCTGTCAGGAAAAGGCTGACCCTTGAAAATGATGACAGAAGCTATACCCCGCTTGACCTTCTTCCCGTGTGCCGAGACCTGAAAATTCCCCTGGTATATGATGTACACCACCACCGGTGCCTTCCGGACGGTCTTTCAGTTGCAGCGGCCACAGAAAAAAGCCTGGAGACATGGGACCGTGAGCCCCTGTTTCACATATCATCTCCCAGGGACGGCTGGTCTGCAACAGATCCCAGAAAACACAACGACTATATAAACATTCATGATCTGCCCAAAGACTGGCTGTCCATGGGTATTACCGTTGAGGTAGAGGCAAAGGCCAAAGAACTGGCTATAAAAAAATTGATGACAGATCTGCAATTGGTCCGGCCATATCCGTCATAACGCGAATATTCTGGGAAAGAGCCGCCTGAAAAAAGATAGGTTGCTGTCATTCTGTTTTCAGTATTTCCGCCCGCACCATGAACCGCCGGCACTGGGTGCGGTATTTGAACAGCTGCGGGGGGTTCAGTGCATCCAGTCCGCTTCCCGGCGGTGGGGCCAGGGGCTGGATGAAAAACGGGGGATGTTTGCTGCCTGTGGCTTTTTCCACCAGAGCAGCGGCTTCAGCCGCCTCTTCCACTGTAATGGACATCCCGGGACCCTGTGCGGTTGTCACCGGCTGTACCGGCAAAAGAATGGTATAATCCGCTGCAGCGGTGATCAGAGACAGGCTCTGGACCAGATCTGATTCCTCTATGGGCAGGCCGGTGAGTTCCTTATAACGCACAGCCGGCCCATGGAGGGAGAACACGATTTTATCGCACAAATTTTCCTGTACCAGGGCTGCCAGCACATGGGGGTTTCTGCCGTTGGTATACACCTGCACCTTGAGTCCCTTTGCTTTGATGAAACGGACGACAGCCAATAAATCGCTTTCGTCATGCAGGTAGCTGTCTGACAGATCCAGTCCGGTGACCCAGCCGGGGGAGGCGGCGGCCGGTTTCACAAACCCATCCAGGGCATCCCCTGCCTGCAGCCGGGCCAGGATTCTGCCAAGCCCCTGGATGACGGCATCACCGGTGAACAGGATGGGAAATTCAATGCCTTCCGGTCCCCGTGTGATGTCGGGCCGGTGCTCTTTGTAAAAGGTTTTAAACTGCTCTTTTCCCTCGGCAAGAATATCACTTTTTTCATATGCAATGTCCCTGTCATCCATAAAAGAGACAACAATTCTGCAGCGTGCACAGCCGGTGGCCGTGTATAAGGTTTTACCCATGATACGTTCCTGAATGTCTATGATGTTGTAGTCTTCATTTTTCCTGCACTGTCCCTGTCCCCGGGTCGCAGGTTACTTATCCAACTGCTGCCTTTCAGAATAACTGATGTTGTGAATGTGTGAGCCTTTTTCAAGTTCACTTTCAAAGCAGGCTGAGTCTGTTTATCACCGTTGAAGTCCGGGAGGCGGCTTCGGGCTTCCTATTTATCGGTATCAGAAACCACGCACAATGCCGAAGAGCTCTGGAACGGCAGCACCCCTTCCACCGACACCTGGGACCTCGGCCCTTTGGGGCTGGCATTGGGCATGCGGAATGCCGTGACATCCACCGGTGCAATGGCAACCTCTTCCGGGGGATCCACCTGGGGAACATAGTCATAGGGATACCGGTACGCCCGGTATACCATGTTCATCTTGAAATGCCTGCCCCAGTAAGGAGAGATATATTCCCACACCAGTTCATGGCCGGCGGTGATCTCGATAATCCGGCCGCCGCTGCCCTCGGTGATCAAGGTGTTGCCGTTGGGAAGACGCTGGGCGGAACTGATGAACGGGCTGTAAAATCGGCTGCTGTCCGTGGGGTGCACCAGTCCCGCTTCTTGGGGGGTGTACTGCCACACGATGTCCAGTGTGACCGGATCAAATTCCAGGACCCGGGAGTAATCGCGCAGGGCATTCTTGGTGCCGGTGGGGCTGCCCGGGTTGCAGGCCCCGTAACCGGCCCACCCGCCGTTGTCAAACACCAGGATATTGCCTTCGCCGGGCAGTCCCATGGGTATCATATGGGCATGGTGCTGGCCGATGATCCAGCCCAGCTTGCTTTCCGGGGTGTAGTCATAATACGGCCCGACCTTCCAGACCACCTCACCCGTCTCTTTGCTGATGATAAAGATGATGTTTGTTTCCCGGCCGTCTGCAATGATATTGTCCGGATGAAACCGGGTATCGCCCTTGTCATACCATTTGTTGGGACCCAGCAGGGACATGCTGTTCAAATGCATCCAGTCCCCCATTCCCCCGCCGCAGGGCCGCATGTTAGGGTCCCGGCACAGGATGTTTTTTGCATCTTCCCGGAATCCGAAGGCATCAAAATGGTCGCTGCACACCCATTCCCAGAGGATATCCCCGTCCCAGGACACTTCATAGATCACATCATCCAGCAGGGGTTTGTCGGAAATCTTCGGGCATTGCAGATTTTTATGGCCCAGGACCATGGTATTGCCATTGTCTGCAGCTGCAGCCATTTCCGGCACATAATACCCCACCGGATTACCCTGTCGCTGGTAATCATGGTGGGCCCGGGCCATCCACTGGGGCTCTTCGCCCGGGTCTTCAATAAATTCATACTGGTTGAACTGCCAGGCAATATTGCCGTCCCAGTCCACCTGGATCAGGTCCCGGTAATCCTGCATGCTGAAACGGGTGGAACGCTCCCCGGTGTGGCCTATTACATACCCGCCTTTGAGCAGCTTGTTGGGAAACCCGTGCAGCCCTTTCCACAGTTTGACTTCACCGCCATTCATGTCAATTAGCATAGCCCCCAGCTCCTTGGCCTGGAAGAGGGTATATCCGCTAAAGGCCTTATCAGGATTGTACACCGTGGTACCGGTGGGATAAATGGTGGGATAGCTCATTATTTTCTCCTTGCAGATATTTTGTTAGACAGCTTTTTTCTATTATCTGGTTACATATTCTTCGGTTTTTTTACCAGGGAGTGCAATACATGGGTGATCATTTGTTTTCAGAAGATGCCCCGGGATCCTGGTGCCGTGTTTTTTGCATATCCCGAATCACAGGCACGGCAATGGTGAGCAGGGTGAGGGCCAGCAGCACCAGGCAGATGGGCCGCTGAAACAGGATCATGAAACTGCCGTCCCCCAGACTCAGGGTCTCCCGCATGCGGTTTTCCATGATCTCCCCGAGCACCACCCCCATGACCAGGGTCACCACGGGCCAGCCCATCCGCAGCAGGATATACCCCAGGATTCCCATGGCGATGGCGACACCGGCATCAAACAGCCGGGTGTTCACCGCATAGATCCCCACCATGGAGATCACCATGATCACCACTGCCAGCAGCCGTCCCGGCACCTTCACGATCATGGCAAAGGGCCGGAGCCAGATCATGAGCATGGAAAATGCCGCCACATTGATGAGCAGCATGGAAAAATACAGGGTGGAAATGAGGACCGGTTCCTTGACCAGGAGCAATGGTCCCGGATAGATGCCGTTGATGGTAAACACCCCCAGCAGCACCGCACTCAGGGCATCACCGGGGATGCCCAGGGTGAGCAGGGGGATCATGGCACCGGCCGGCACCGCATTGTTGCCGGCTTCCGAGGCGATGCACCCTTCCGGTGTGCCGTGGCCGAACCGGTCTTTTTCCGGTGACAGACGTTTGGCAGTATCATAGGACATAAAAGAAGCCAGGATGGAGCCGGTTCCCGGCAGCAGTCCCACAAAGGTGCCGATTACCCCGGAACGGATCAGGGTTTTCCAGTATTTCAGTGCGGCCCACAGCTGGGAAAAATCCAGGGTGGAGCGGCTCAGATGGACATGATCGGTTTTCATGATATTCTGCTCCACCAGGATCAGGGTCTGACCGATGCCGAACAGCCCCAGGCAGATGGGCACAATATCCAGCCCGTTCTGCATGGACAGGGTGCCGAACACATACCGTTCACTCAGGGTGGTGCCGTCTATGCCCACGGTGGAAAACCAGAATCCCAGGCCAAGCAGCATGATGCCCCTGCCCAGCTGTGCCCGGAAGGCCATCACCACCAGGACCACCCCGAACAGGGCCACGGTAAAATACTCGGGTGGTCCGAAGCTGGCAGCCACATGGGCCAGAACCGGTGCCAGAAACATCAGGATCATCACACTGATGATACCGCCGCCAAAGGATCCCAGCAGGGCGGCTGAAAGTCCGGCCTGGGCCTCGCCTTTCTGGGTCAGGGGATATCCGTCAAAACTGGTGACAATGGAAGAGGGCACCCCCGGGGTCCGCAGCAGCACCGCAGGGATGGCACCGCCGAAATACCCGCCGCAGAACACGCCGAGCAGCAGAGACAGGGCAATGTCCGGGGCAAAGGAAAAACTGAATGGCAGTAGTACCACCATGCCCACCATGGGACCCAGGCCCGGCAGAATCCCCACCACGATCCCCACAAACGACCCGAACACAAGGGCGATCAGGTTGGCCATGGAAAAAGCGGCATAAAATCCGTCCATCATATGTGCAAACATGGCCTACTCCATAAAAACCTGCATCACCAGGGGTTCGGGAAACCAGACCCCCAGAGCATACTTGAATATCACCGTCAATATAAGGGTTACCAGCAAAGGCACCAGGAGCAGTTTGGGCCGCGAATCCTGCCCCACCAGTTTCAGGGCCACCGCCAGGAATACCAGCGTGGATATTTCCAACCCCAGAAATACCAGGCCGCCAAGAAAAAGCACCAGACAGACCAGTACCTTCAGCGCCCGAAAGGGTTTACCAAGCCCGTCCAGATACCATCGGGCATTCTTTGGCCTGGCCAGGCGGATCAGTGACGGCACCGATCCGGCCAGAACCAGGCCCAGGGTGATCAGCGGAAACACCAGGGGGCCTTTGTAAAAGGGATCCGGTCCGGACGTGTCCACCAGCCAGGGGGACAGGATCAGAAGAATCAGGGCAGATATGCCCAGAACCGACCCCAGCAGATCATGGGTCCTGCTGGATAAGGATCTGTCTGTCATTCAATGATACCCAGATCCTTCATGATGGCGCCGAAATTGGCCAGCTCGCTGTCCATCTGTTTTCTGGCTTTTTCCGGGTCCGTGGGATGGGGAATGACCCCCACATTTTTGATCACTTTCTGGATCTCGGCCATGGCCATGACCTTGAAAAAGGTGTCACTGAGTTGACCGGCGATATCATCCGGCGTGCCTGCCGGCACAAAGGCGCCGAACCAGATGGAATAGGCATCCCCGAAACCCTGCTCCGCCACGGTGGGGACATCCGGGTACTCTTCCAGGCGCTGGGGCAGCATACAGGCCAGGATCTTCATCTGTCCGGATTCCACATAATCCTTGATGCCGGGGGTGGAAAAGGTGATGACATCGGCATCCCCCTTTACCACCAGCAGGGGATTCAGCTGTTTATAGGCGGTTTCCTGCCATTCAAATCCGCCGATTTTGGCGGCGTTCATGGCAATCAGGGTGGGCACCGCCCCCAGGCCCCAGTGGGCCAGTTTCAGTTCATGGGTTTTGCCGTATTCCGCCAGTTCCGCCAGGTTGTTGTAAGGGGCATCGGCCCGGCAGGCCAGGGTGAAGGGGGAAGACCACACCAGTCCCAGGGGTTTGAGATCTTCATTTTTATACGGGGTTTTCCCCCGGAGCACCTGGGTGATCATGGGACCGATGGAGATCAGGCCCATGGTGTATCCGTCCGGCCGGCTGTTTCGCAGTTCATTGGTGGCCAGCACTGCCCCGCCGCCCGGCTTGTTGACCACTTTCACCGGTACACCGAGTTCGTCTGACATCAAAGGGGCCATGGCAGTGGCCACCATGGTGGACGGATCATTTCCCGCCGGCCAGGGAATCATGATCATAATGGGTTTTTTGGGCCAGGCCGCCAGACAGATTCCGGGTACGGCCAGTAATGCAAACATGACAACCAGCATGAGACTTGCAATCTTTTTTTTCATGACACTGTATCCTTATTTGAAATAGGGTTAACAATTACCGCCTGCCAGAGGGATCAGGTTCAGGCAGTATGTGTATGTTCTGCCTCTTTTTTGATAATATCATCCAGGGTGTCAAAATGGTCTGCCATCACTTCGGCGGCCCGCTGCTTATCCCTGTCCCGGATACATTCATAAAACAGGCGGTTATATACCAGATCCTGTTTTGCGGTTTCCATATCCGGGGTTTTTGCCAGGACCTGCTGGAATACATGGACCAGGGATGCCATCAGGGCGGAGATAAAAGGATTATGGCAGGCATCGGCAATCAGCCGGTGAAAAGATATGGCCAGGGTCTGATCTGGTGTGCCGTTGTCAATGGACTGGGATACCTGTTCGATGCAGGCTGCCATGGCAGCCAGATCTTCTTCGGTGCGCCGTTCCGCTGCCATGGCAGCCAGGCCCGGCTCCAGAATTCGCCGCAGTTCCGCCAGATCCGATGCAGTGACATCACCGAACAGGTAGGCATTGGTCACCACATCCATGATTTTCTCCGGACCAGGGGCTGCCACAAAACTGCCGCCGAACACCCCTCTTTTTTTCTGGATCAGCCCCTCGGACTCCAGTTCCCGCAGGGCCTCTCTGGCGGATGCCTTGCTGACCTCGTATTTGGCGGCAATCTCCACTTCCGGAGGGAACTTGTCCCCAGGTTTGAAATGCCTGTCCAGGATCGCCTGTTTCAACACGGTCTTGATCTGGTCAGACACCCGTTCTTTTCTGATAACCGCATCCTGCAGGGTTGGCAACATAAATAAGATTCCCCGATAAAAGTCAGTTTTTTAAAAGTCAGTTTTTAAAAACTGCCAAATTTATTTCTGCCTGTCAAGCAAAATTTCGCGAAAGTCTTATGCAGATCCGGCACCCGGCATTTTGTGCAAGCTTCCTGTTGGAAGCTGCATCAGGCCAAGGGAAAGAGCCAGTCGTCAAACTGCCGGTTCCGGCCGGTGGTCACATCCGCCATCACATCTGCCAGCCGGCGGGTGACCGGTCCGGGTACTGGAAAGAGGGGCCGCTGTTCACAGGTTTTTACGGGCAGCACTTTCATGGGGGTGCAGGAAAAAAATATTTCATCAGCGGTTTCCAGCAGCTCCGGGGGGATCCGGTCTTCGTCCACCGGAATATCCAGGGCCTGGCACAAGGTGATCACACTGCTTCGGGTGATGCTGTGCAAAATGCCTCCCGGGGACGGGGTCATAATCCTGCCGTCTTTGACCAGAAAAATGGATTCTGTGGCCCCTTCTGCCACAAAGCCCTGGGTGTCCATCATGACCGCCATATCACATCCGCGGTTTTTTGCCTCCTGCCGGGCCAGCATGCCGTTGAGGTAATTGGCCGCTGCTTTGGCTGTAATCGGGACGGTCCGGGGGTCCAGCTTACACCATGTGGAAACACACATATCCGCCCCGTCAGATGCCGGTATCAGCCTTTTCCCCAGATCCTGCACCGGGTCGATCGCAAAAACGGCAATATCCAGGGTGTTGCCGGAGGGCAGGATGTCAAAGGCGATCTCAGGATTATACCCCATGATTTTCACCGCTCCCTGACGGATACCGTTTTTGCGCACCGTGCTGCACACCGCTTCCTGTACCGCTGCCGGCGACAGGCCCGGCACCATGCCCAGGGCGGAAGCACTGGAAAACAGGCGCTGCACATGCTTGTCCAGTCTGAAAACACAGGGCCCTGTTCCCGGAATATCATGGATACTCAATACCTCGAAAATCGCCGACCCTCTGGAAAAACTGTGGCTCATCATGTGAATGCCGGCCTGTTCCCAGGCTGTGAACTTTCCGTTGATAAACACCTTGCGGTCAGAAAGCATAACGCCCTCCTGAATAATTATTTTCCTGCCATGCAAAGCAAACCAGTGAAGTATATATACCCTGTATCCGGGGTAAAAAAAAAGAAAAACCTTTTGTGTCTGATCACAGGGGCAGGCAGGTGTTTTTTTCCTTTATTGCGTTTTGCGGTCTGCTTTACTATAGAAAAGACAGGCACCTTACCGGGTAAAGGCAGGAAGCTGTGCCCGGTAAAATTCGTCGGGGATGCATTGAAAGGTAATATACCATCTTAACGGGAGAAAAAAATGATGAAACCGGATCGATTCTGGATACACACCCCCGATCACCTTAAGCTGGCCTGTGTGCGCATTGTTCCACCCGTCGCCCCCAGGGCAGTTGTTCACATTTTCCATGGTATGGGCGAGCACAAAGAGCGATACCTGCCGTTTATGGGTTTTCTGGCAGAACAGGGGTATGTGGCCGTTGCCCATGATCACCGCAAACATGGGCAGAGTGTCGCAAAAGAGGAAGGGGTCGGCATATTCACTGCCAGGGATACCTGGGACAGGGTTGTCCATGATGCTTTTTTGGTGACCCGGGCATCCAGAGAACAGTATCCCCATCTGGACATATTCATCCTGGGGCATTCCATGGGAAGCGTCATTCTGCGGCGGTTTTTGTTTACCTATCCTGATGTAGCAGACAAAGCCGTCCTTATGGCCACGCTCCCGCCTTATACCTTTGTGGCAGGAGCGGGCCCGTTAATCCTGGCACGGACAGTTCAGCTTCTGACAAAATCAAACCGGCGTTCACTGTTTCTGGCACAGGCACTCAACAGGTCCCTGCTGAAAAAATACAAAAACCCGCGAACACCCTTTGACTGGCTGACCCATGATGAAAAAATCATTGATACATATATGAAAGATCCCTTGTGCGGGTGTGCATATACGCCCAGATTCTATGTCGCGTTTTTCAAGAGCCTCATCAACCTTCATCAGAAAGACCGCATCCGGCAGGGGAAAAACATTCCCCTGTTATTTATTTCCGGCACTGAAGACCCTGTCGGCAACTTCGGGCAGGGGGTCAAAAGGCTTGTGGATTGTTATAACCGGGCAGGATTCAATCAGGTCACACAGGAACTGGTGACACATGCCAGACATGAAGTGCTCAATGAACACAACCATGAAAAAACCTATGATACGATACTGGACTGGCTGGAACAATGATGGAACCAATCACCTAACCGGCTCTGGAAATCACCGTGCCGGTTTCCAGCATTCTTTTCAAGTAAAGGCCGGTGTAGCTTTCAGGAACAGCTGCAACGGTTTCCGGGGAACCCTGAGCGACAATGTCTCCGCCGCCGGCCCCGCCTTCGGGTCCCAGATCCACCACCCAGTCTGCGGTTTTGATCACATCCAGGTTGTGCTCGATGATGATCACGGTGTTGCCGGAGTCAGTGAGGCGCTGCAGCACATCCAGGAGCATCCGCACATCCCGGAAGTGCAGGCCGGTGGTGGGTTCGTCCAGGATATACAGGGTGTCCCCGGTATCCCGTTTGGCCAGTTCCCGGGCCAGTTTGATGCGCTGGGCTTCCCCCCCGGACAGGGTAGTGGCGGCCTGTCCCAGCTTGATGTATGACAGGCCCACATCCATGAGGGTATCCAGGATCTGGGTGATTTTCGGGTGGGCATCGAACAGCTCCCTGGCCTGGTGTACGGACAGGTCCAGGACATCGGCAATGGAATGGCCCTTGTAAGTGATTTCCAGGGTGGCCCGGTTGAACCGCCGGCCGCGGCAGACCTCGCAGGGTACAAAAACATCTGCCAGAAAATGTATTACCACCTTGATATACATATCCATGAATTTACTATTGCT
>JAWOEP010000399.1:0-6306 GCA_046482705.1 Desulfotignum sp. | reverse complement strand
CGGCGGCTTCACCGATTGCCTGCTGCAAAATGGCGCAAAACTTGTTTACGCCCTCGATGTGCCCCCGGCGGAGCCGGTACCTTCCCCGGCCAGCATGAGGTAGACATGGGGCGATGGGGCCATTGGCAGACCGCCGTCAGCTTCCAGCAGGCTCAACAGGCGTTCGATGCCCATGGCGAACCCGGCTGCCGGCGTGTGACGCCCACCTTGAACTCCACCGCTGAGTATCTTTTAATATCTTTCATGCGTGTATCCCTTACATTTTCATCCGTTTACCTTCAGGATCATAGAACGGTGTTTCCACAACCGTTCCGTAAATCAGCTCGCCATTGCATTCATCTTCATAAAATGCCAGCCGGGTGCCGATTTTGCTCATGTCACCTTGCACCAGGGCCATACCCACGGCTTCATTGAGGGAAAAGCTGTTTCTGGCGGTGCACACGTGGCCCAGGACCCGGTCATCCACGATCAGGGCGCCGTCTTTGGGGGCTCTGCCATTGTTTTCCATCTTGAATCCCACAAGCTTTAGCCGGGTATTGTCTTTTTCCGCCTGGATCAGGGCAGCCACGCCGACAGTCTTATAGCCTGTTTTTTTCCTGGACCAGAGAAATCCCATGCCGATATCCAGCAGGTTGGTGCGCTGTTCAGATTCCTGGCCCAGTATGACATGGCATTTTTCCATGCGCAGCACGTTCTGGGCTTCCACACCGAAATTCTGGATCTTGAATTCTTTGCCTGCTTCCTTGAGCATCAGCCACAGCGATTTCATATAGGAGGCGGGTACATGCAGCTCATAGGACAATTCACCCACAAATCCCAGGCGCATGGCCTTGACAGTAATGGTGTCGGCAATGGTGAACTCTTTGTATTCGGAAAATCCGAAACCCTCGTTGGAGACATCGATGTCCACCACTTTTTCCAGCACTTTTCTGGCATTGGGGCCGGACAGGTTGATGACGCCCATGGCATCGGTGAGGTTGACCAGGGCAAAATCCCAGTTCTCATACCGGGTATGGTACCGGATCCATTCTATGGTCTGGCCGGCGCGGCCGGTGGAGGTGGAGAAGTAGTAATCGTTTTCCCCCAGCTTGACCACCACGCCGTCATCGATTACACAGCCGTCATCATTGCACATGGCCGTGTATTTGACCCGGCCTTCCTTGATCTTGGAAAGATCGGACACATATACCCGCTGCAGGGCGTTCAGGGCATCGGGTCCGTGAATCCTGAATTTTCCCAGGGTGGAGCCGTCCAGCATGCCCACATTGTTTCTGACATTTTCGATCTCTTTTTTGCAGGTAAAGTCTTTTGAAAAATACCGTGCCCGCTGCCATACCCCGATATTTCTGAAAATGCCGCCGTCTTTTCGCTGCATCTTATCCATGGGGGTTCTTTTGAACATGGTATGGTTGGTACCGGCATACGTGGCAATAAATGCAGGTACCAGGGGCGGCCGGACCGTGGTGGGTTTGATGCGGATATCGGGCAAAGCCTGGTATTTGGCGGTGAACAGGGGCAGGTTATGCCCCGGGATGCCGCCCTGGCCGGGCCCAAGTCCTGCACCGGAAAAGCGCTTGATCAGTTCAGGAACATCAAACCCCTTGTTGATGGCCTGTTTGATATTTTTGATGCTGACATCTTCATCAAAGCAGATAAAAGTTTTTCTTCCCTTTACCGGTGCGGTGATAAGCTTGGTGCCCCTGGCAGGTCCGGGCAGGGTTTCCATGGTTTTTTTGGCATCGCCCAGCTCGGCAATGGAGCAGTTTTCACAGTCATATGCCGCTTTGAGTCCGGCCAGATGACCGGAGGCTTCAATGGATTCGGCATTTTCAAATCCAAGCAGGCGGCCTGCGGCATACATTTTTCTAGGCAGGTCCGTTGGCAGGAAAAAATTGGTATGGTTGTCATAGGTCAGTTTTGCCTGGTTCACCACCAGCGGGCCTGTAAGGGGGGTAAATCCGGCAGATGCCACCAGCACATCACAGTCAAGTGTTTTGGAAACCGTGGCATCCACACTCTTGATGGTGACTTTTTTCACCTGTTTGCTGCCGTGGGCTTCGGTTGCCACCCAGCCTTTGAGGATGGTGATTTTCCGATCCAGAACCGCCTTGAGCAATTCGGGATCCTGGCCGTCTTCCCGGATATCCGCAATGACCGGAATGGACAATCCCAGATCATGCAGGGCCACGGCTGTTTCCAGTCCCAGGTCATGGCCGATGGAAAACACCGCAGTCTTGCCGGGCAGCATCCCATAGGTATTGGCCAGGCGCAGGGCACACCCTGCCTGCATCACCCCGGGGCGCTCATTGTTTTCAAACAGCAGGGGCCGTTCGATGCAGCCGGTGGCAACCACCACGCTGTTGGCACGGATTTCAATATACCGTTCCGTAAAAGAGTCGGATTCTTTTCCGATCTGAAAACCGGTGATCAGGTTGTTGTTGTATGTTCCCACATTGGCCGTGTGGGTGAACACCCGGATGTTTTCGGTTTTTTCCACCTCTTTTGCCAGCTGCACTGCACGTTCATGATGGGTCTGGCGGTCGACATATTCAGAGGTGCGGTATTCAAAATGTCCCCCCAGCCAGGGACGTGCCTCCATGAGGATAACCCGCAGCCCTTTTTGGGCAGCAGCCAGGGCAGCTGTCATGCCGGCAGGTCCGCCGCCGATGACGCATACATCACAGAAGGGGAAAATTTCATCATATTTGCCGGGCATGTGGTGATCCGGAGAAAGTTTGCCGATACCGGCGGCCTTGCGGATCTGTTTCATGGCAATGGGCCAGATTTTGGCGGGTTTGTGCATGGTGTCGTAGTAGAAACCGGCCGGCATGGCCCAGTCCATCTTGTCTATAAAGCCCAGGAGGTCATTTTCAGCAGAACCCTTGACATTCTGCTCTTTGACCACCATGCCGGGTTTCAGGGCTGTGGTTTCGGTGCGGACATTGGGGATGCCGTTGACCTCCATCATGGTGTTGGAGCATTCCCCGTCCATGCTGTAAAGCCCCCTGGGACGGTGGTATTTCAGACTTCTTGCATAAATTCTGACCCCATTGGCATAGAGGGCGGTTGCAATGGTATCCCCTTTTGTGCCGTAGTATGTTTTCCCCTTGTAAGTGAAGGGAATCTTGTCGCTTGTATCGATTTTCAATGTGGGCAGATGATTGAATCTGTTCATCATTCTTTTGCCTCCGGTGTTTCCTTTTCAAGGTTTGTCGTCGTATCCCGGAATATGGTAAACCATGAACCACATCCATCCCGGTGAAACCACCATTCCTGCTGGACCCCTGCCACGCATTTGTTCATGTGGACATAATCGCACCAGCTTTCAGGGGTCAGATCTTTTTGATCAGGTCTGGGACCTTTTTCTTCTCCGCCGTAACGGAACTCATATCCGTTTCTCTTTCCGCAGATCGGACATGTAATTGTTAACGCCATCTTGTCTTCTCCTTGCATCTCATATAAATTATTCAGCTGGTTAATTG
The DNA here is from genome assembly GCA_046482705.1 of Desulfotignum sp. Taxonomy (GTDB): domain Bacteria; phylum Desulfobacterota; class Desulfobacteria; order Desulfobacterales; family Desulfobacteraceae; genus Desulfotignum. The sequence goes on along the minus strand of JAWOEP010000399.1, from coordinate 2,824 downwards.
TCCGGGCTGTAGCTCATCAGCGCGGCTGTTTCACCCATGAGTTTGTGTTCCTGGTACCGTTTCAGAGCAAAGGGCTTGAGTATGTCGGGACAGGTGTTGGTGGCCATGAAGCTGGCCATGTGCCGTCCCACTGCAGAACATGATTTAAACCCGAAATACCCCCAGCCGCAGTCCATGAAAAAGCCTTCCACCTGTTCATTGCCGTCCATGATGGGGGCCATGTCAGGGGTCATGTCAGCCAGTCCGCCCCAGATCCGCATGAACCGCACCCCCCGCAGGGCAGGCAGAAATTCGGACAACGCCTCGGCCTGGTGCTTGATGTAATGGGCCGTGGTCAGGGTGGTGTAGTTGGGCCAGGGATCCATGTGGGCGCCGGTGGCGATTTCCCCTTTCAGGGTCTGGTTGGCATAGCAGTGGTAGGCCCCTGAAGATACCACATGATCCAGGATGGGTTTGAGGGGCTGGGTTACCATGGCCTGAATTGTCAGAACCGAGATAGGCAGTTTGATGCCCAAAAATCCATGGATCAGGGCCGCAGAGTAACCGCCGGCAGAAATCAGCACCTGTTTGGTGTTGATAATGCCTTTGTCGGTCACCACTGCCGTGACCTTGCCGTTTTTGGTATGGATGCCGGTGGCTTCGGTCTGCTGGTGGATTTCCACCCCCATTTTGGCAGCCCCTTTGGCCAGACCCCAGACAACCGCATCATGGCGGACCACCCCCCCGGGGGGATGGTACATGGCACCGTGGATGGGGAAGGTGATGTCATCGGAAATGTTCAAAGCCGGCACCAGTTCCTTGGCTTCCTTGGCATCGATGAGATGGGATTCCACCCCGTGGAACTGGGCCGTGGCAACATTCATGCGGGCTGCATTCATGGCTGCCTCGGAATGCATGAGGTTGAGGTTGCCGCAGTTGTTGAACATTAAATTGTAATCCAGTTCCCTGGTGAGAACCGGCCAGAGGTCCAGCGCTTCCTTGTATAGCGGCACATTGTGCTGGGTCCGCTGATTGGCACGGACAATGGCCGTGTTTCTGCCGGCACCGCCGTATCCGATATAGTTTTTTTCAATAATCGCTACATCGGTTATGCCATGCTCTTTTGCAAGGTAGTACGCTGTTGCCAGACTGTGAAGTCCGCCTCCAATGAGAACCACATCATAACTTGATTTAAGCTTGTTTTTTTCGCCCCACATGGGTTTGCTTTTCGAAAACATTGGCCTTCTCTTCATTTTGGATTGTTATTATTTTTCTACCATATCCATTTCGTCAATACACCATGAAAGAAAACGTGTCAACGTTTTTATTTCAAAATGATTGTTTTTCTTTCATTTGCCCTTGACAAAATTATTATTCTGGACTAAATCTCAATAAAATTAGCAAATTATAATACACGCTTCATTATGAAAAAAAACATCTAAATAAGGCACGCACAATGAATGATGCAGCATCACACCCGGTTATAGATGATATTTCCAGCAAACTTGATTCCTTGACCCCCAAAGCCCAGACCCTGGGAACCTATATCATGCAGAACCCTGCCAAAGTGGTGTTCATGACCACCAAGGAACTGGCCGAAGCCTGTGACGTCAGTGAGGCCACGGTGGTCCGCTTTGTTGCAACCCTTGGATATAAAGGGTATTCGGATTTCCAGGATGCACTCAAGGACTTTATCAACACCGGTTTGTCCCTGCCGGACCGGGTGAATCTCAAGGGCATTGATAAGCCCGGCCTGGATCGGCTGCACCGGGGTATTCTGGAAGAACTCAACAACCTTAAATACCTGTACGAGCACATTGACATGGAAAGAATGAACCAGTTCATCGATCACCTGGACACCAGTCCTGTCATCTATGTCACCGGCTCCAGGCTTTCCTATACCTTTGCCTATTACCTGGGGTGGTCCTTGACCAAGGTGAGAAAAGGCATCCACATTCTCAAGGGCAGTGATTCCACAGCCATGGACATGCTGGCCAACGCCCCGTCCGAGAGCCTGGTGATTCTCACCGCCACCACCCGGTATCCCAATGAACTGATCAAACTGAGCAAGATGGTCAGGCGGTGCGGCCACACCCTTCTGGCCCTTACCGATTCCAGTATTTCTCCGGTTATTCCTTTTGCCCACCTGTCGCTGGTGATACCATCCAAATCCATTCCCTTTATCGGAAATGTATCCGGTATGCTGGCGGTGATTCAGTACATGGTACAGGAACTGGCCAATCGAAAAGGGGATGCATTACGGGCATATCAGGAACAGCTGGAGCAGGTGTATCTGGAGAATGATCTTCTTTTTAACATTGATCCCAAGTAATAATCAATATAAGGTTATGGAATTTTAACCGGTATCTGCATTTTTCATAGGGCAGCCCATGCTTGAAGACCTGACAGTGTTCAGTTTCATGATTTTTTTTGCCACCGGCCTGTGCGCCGGATTTGTGGATGCCATTGCCGGCGGGGGCGGGTTGATTGCCCTGCCGGTGCTGCTGGCCCTGGGCCTGCCTCCGGCTACAGCCTTGGGCACCAACAAGCTCCAGGGCAGTTTCGGCACCCTGTCGTCTGCCGTCAATTTTATCTCCAAGGGACTGGTGGATATCAGGCAGTGTCTGACCGGTATGGCATTTACCCTGTGCGGGGCTGTCCTGGGAGCGGTTACCATCCAGCGCATGGATCCCGGGTTTATCCGGCACCTGATCCCTGTGCTGCTCCTGGTTGTCTTTTTTTATACCTTGTTTTCCAGGACCCTGGGGCTGAAACCGGGGCGCCCCAAAATGGGCAGAAATCTGTTTTTTATCCTGTTCGGCCTGGGCCTGGGGTTTTATGACGG
>JAWOEP010000293.1:0-3352 GCA_046482705.1 Desulfotignum sp. | reverse complement strand
TATCTGGCCCATGTTTTCCGGGTGTGTACCACGGAAGATGCCTCCCAGATGGCTGCCCTGCCGGATCAGTCTTTGACGGGCTTCAGGGCCTGGGTTGTTAAATCGGATTTTCCCTTGCGTATGGCTGCCAAAATGTTTTATATAAGGGCGGTTTTTGACATGGTGATCTTACACCACCGTGAAATTACAGATGATGAAGGCCCTTTCGGGCTTTTATCAGAAAAAAATAATATAGTGCGGTTGTCTGCGAAGCAGTGGGAAGCGGTGATCCAGTCCTGGAAAACCCTGCGTCAGGCCCAGTTGTCTGATACATATGTCCATTCCTGGACTTCGTGGATGATCAAACAGCAGAAGGAGTCAAAGTGAAGGGAAGTTTTATTGCAGCCGCAGCTGCAGTGATATGTTTGTGCACGTTTCTGCCGGCCGGTTCCTTTGCCGGCGGGACCATGACCCTGGACCAGTGTCTGGAAAAAGGAATCAAAAACAATACCACCCTGCAGGCAGCCAGGTTTGATGTGGAGGCAGCTGCCCATGATATAAAAGCGGCCAGGGCGGATTTTCTGCCTTCCCTGTCATCCGGGTACTCCATCAGTGAACTCGGCAGCATCAGTGCCGAAGGCCTCACCGAAACAGACTACCTGGACCAGAACATCCGGCAGTTCAATGTGAAACTGACCCAGATCCTTTACTCCGGGGCCCGCATCGTCAATACCTATGACAAGGCCAAAATCAGAAAAAAGGTCATAGAGGCCCAGACCCGCATGGACATGCTGGAACAGGTGTACCAGATCGAAACCACCTTTTACAAGCTGCTGAAAGCCAAACAGGATGTGATCGCAGGTGCTGAAGCGGTTGAAAGGCTGGAGGAGAGCGTCAAGTCGGCCCGGGCCTTTTTTGAAAGAGAGCTGGTTCCCTATGTGAATGTTCTCCAGGCCCGGGTGGATCTGGCAGATGCAACAGAAAAACTGGGCATTGCTGAAAACAATGTGAACCGGGAACGGGTGGCCCTGTTTGCCCTGATAAATCAGCCTGTGAATCCGGACATTGTTTTTTCCGGGGACCTGGCCCCTGTGGCCACCGACATTCCCGGGTTTTCCCCAACCTTGAAAAGGGCCCTTGCAGAAAGACCGGATGTGGAAAGCCTGTATCTGCAGAAAAAAATGTCCAGAAAAGATGCGGATATTGCCATGGGAAAATATCTGCCCTCGGTGCGCCTGGATGCTTCCTACAATGATTCGGACAGGGATTTTGATTCTATGGCTCCCGGGCCCACCCAGGTGGACAGGGACCAGCAGAACCGTTACTGGTCCGCAGGCATCCATGTGACATGGGAACTGTTTGACGGGGGCCGGGCCTGGTATGAAAAAGAAAAGCACAAAACCCAGGAGCACAAACTCAGTGCCCTGATCAATGAGGCGGAAAACACCATTTCTTCAGGCATACGCCAGGCCCTGCTGGCCATGGCCGAGGCGGATAAACGCATGGAGGGCGCAGTCAGTGCCCTGGAAGCGGCAGAAGAATATTACGCCCTGGAGGAAAGACGGCTTAATGCAGGTCTTTCCACCATCCCCGATTTTCTGGAGGCCCAGAACCGGCTGGTGCGGGCCGAGGGCAACTATGCCCAGGCCACCCTGGATTTCCGGCTGGCCCAGTCCGAGCTGCGGCTGATGACCGGAAAAACCCCGCCCGTTGTTATGTCCGCTTTAAAATAAGGAAAATTTTCCATGGGTCCCGGACCTTTAATCGCCATTTATGTTGTTTTGCTGTATACCTTTCTGGCCCCCCTGGTCCTGTTCGGTATTTATGTTTTGTTTGACACCCTGGGCAGATCAGATGCCGTGCAGAAAAAAAACACCCCGGGGCGGAATAATGAGAAAAAAGACCCTGCGGTCTGGACTGCACAGGATATTGCCGCATTTGTGGACCAGGCATAACCGTGGCCCAGTTTATTAAAAAATGGAAAATGTTTTTCACCTTTGCAGCCCTGCTGAGCTGTTTTGTGAATATTCTGCAGCTGATTTTTCCTTTTTACATGTTTACCATATACAGCAATATCATTATCTCCTACAGCACCATTTCTTTGGCAAACATCACCACCATCGCATTTTTCGCCATCATGGCCCTGGGGGGATTCAACTATGTGCGGTCCAGGCTGCTGGCCATGGCAGGAAAAAAAATGGTTCTGGATCTGCGGGAAGACCTTTTTGCCGGCATGGTAAAAGGGGTGAGCAGAAACAATGCCCAGGCATACCGCACAGGACTGCATGACCTTGATACCCTGAAATCCTATGCATCTTCTCCCGGCATTTATGCGCTGTTCGATGCCCCCTGGTCCCCGTTCTATCTGGTTTTGATATTTCTGGTCCAGCCGGTGCTCGGGGCCATCGCCACCCTGGGCGCGGCTGTGATGATTGCATTGAGCGTTCTCCAGGAATACCTGGTCCGGGAAAACATGAAAACCGCCAACCAGAAGGCCCGCCAGAACCAGCGGTTTGTGGATTCATTTTTGCGCAATGTGGAGGTGATCAACGGCATGGGCATGATCCACGCCATCACCGACCGGTTTCTTTCCAAAAACAGTGAGGTGATTTACAACCAGACAAAATCCAGCTACCATGCCGGTACCATCCAGGCCCTTATCAAGCCCCTCCAGAATGTCATCCAGGTGATGATCTACTGCGCGGGCGCGGTTTTTGCCATGACCCGGGGCATGGATATCGGGCTTGTGGTGGCAGCCTCCATTATCATGGGAAGGGCCCTGGCGCCCCTGATGCAGGTGATGTCCTCCTGGCGCATGACCCAGGGGGCCAGAGAAGCCTACCAGCGGGTGAAGGCGTTTTCCGATTTTCTGGAAAACCAGACAGACACCATGCCTTTGCCCCCGCCTGCAGGAAACCTCCAGGTGGAAAACGCCTCTTTCAGGATCGGGGGACAGACCCTGGTGAACAATGTCTCTTTTACCCTGGATGCCGGGCACCTGCTGGGCATCATCGGTCCCAGCGGTGCCGGCAAAACCACCCTGTGCCGGATGCTGCTGGGACTTGCGCCCTGTTCCAATCCATGAGGATGAACTCAAAGGGCGCGCCAAGCCGTTCGGCCTCCTGGACGGCCTCAATCGCCGCCTCGCCGCTGTCCGCTTCTGTCGCCTGGAAGCCCTGGCTTTGAAGCATGTTGCTGAGCACCGTGCGGGCGATGGCATGGTCGTCCCGGAAAATCGCGGGTATTGTAAAGTTCAATATATTCAGTATCGGGAAGATCTAAGGGCGGATAAGGATCGGGCATCAGTTCGTTGATAACCACTTCGTATGGTTTTACAGGAGGCGGAGGCTCCACAAATTCCCACACGGTTACT
>JAWOEP010000208.1:0-2912 GCA_046482705.1 Desulfotignum sp. | reverse complement strand
TATCTTGCTACAGTAAAACAGGATGTACTTTCAACGATACATGTTGAGTTCTGCAAAAAAATGGCGTGTACTCCCTGATATAAGTCTGGCTTAAAACCCAACACCCATCAACCGAACTGATGATCCCAAAAACCATCACCATCACCCACCTCGGCGCCGAAACATGCGTCACCGGCTCCTGCCACCTGGTCCAGTTCCAGCCGGACCACGGCGACGGCGTCAATATCCTGGTGGACTGCGGCATTGCCCAGGGCCATGATCCGCAGATACCTTTCGACCGGTTCCCGGTGCCGCCGGGGACCACCCCATCCGGTTCAACCACCTGTATGCCGTGGAAAAGTTCCAGGACCACCAGCGCCTGCTGCACCTCAACGGCCCGGCCGTCATCATCGCCGGATCCGGCATGTGCACGGGCGGCCGCATTGTCAACCACCTGAAACACGGCCTGGATGACCCGAAAAACGACCTGTTCTTTGTGGGATTTCAGGCCCAGGGCACCCCGGGCCGTGACATCGTGGAAGGCCGCACCCCGGCCAGGGCCGCCATTCACGACCTATCCGGATACTCGGCCCATGCCGACCAGCAAACCCTGTGCGACTGGGTGAAATCCATGCCTGAACCGCCGGCACAAAGCAACGGATGCACTGGACCGATGCCGAGGTGGCATCCTGTATAATTCCAGTATGGCCATTAGGCTGGACAAAACAACTGCCCGACAGACACACTGTGATATAAGGGGCACTATGGCAGGGACCAAATATGCCTTTGAACATTGCCTGACTCTGCCCATGTTCTTTGAGATGACTGACCAGGAGCAGGATTTTGTTGTGGGAACTCTGATAAAAGTATTATCAGATAAGTAACATATGGGGGGATAAATAAGATCATGGATTTTTATACTATTGTTTTTAAAAAAAGTGAGCGTTACTGGGTTGCGCTTTGTCTTGAAAATGGGGTGGTTGGCCAGGGATTTTCAAAGGAAAATGCGCTGGAAAAATTGAAGGAAGCGATTGACTCTTTGCAGGAAGTCCGTGATCTGGAAACCGATTTTTTTTCATCTCCAATATCGATAAAAGAATTGCATGAGTTTTTGAGTGTTGAAAACACGGAACCTGTTTCCACAACATATGAGTTGAGAGCAGTGCATGCCTAAAAATGTCCCCTCTCTTAAACCAAGGGAGTTGATAAAGATTTTGAAGCAGAACGGCTGTGCTTTTTATCGCGAAGGCAAGGGAGACCATCGACTGTTTGTTCGCCGCTGGGCATCCAAATCACCCGGCTGTACCAGGAAATGGGCCAGTGCTGGGACAGGGAAGCCAAGACCCTGAAAGCCGCTGGTTTTCAAGCGTCTTCAGTTGGGTGGGCCTGAGCCAAAACCAGGTGTCTGAAATTATCAGAAATGCCATATATGGCAAAATTGATAATTTGCAGTTCTTATCATTCTGTACAGTGGGGGGCCTTGGGACCATAATTGCCCAACACCTAAAACCAACTATTCATCATCGGGCCTCAAATGCTTGTTCGCCTCCATGTCAAACCACATAGCAAACAGGGTGAAGATCATTTTTTTGCAATCGCAAAATTCGGACCTGGTCCTGACCAGGTCCGAATTTGAAACCTTTGAAAAAGACTTGGCTGCCAGACCCCATCTGCTGATCTGGGAAAAGTAGTCGGAAAAAACATGGTGAATTTTTACCCTTTCACAGGCTTGAAAAAGGATCTGAGAGCTTGCAGACGTATTTGAAATTCGGCAACCTTCTGGCCATTCCGGACAACTATCCGAAAAAGGTGGTATCAATGGACACCCATCGTTGACATAAAACCCATTATGTGACAGGCTGTGATTAAGTTTGGTGTAAACTTGTATCATGGGAGCACGATGTGCCAGAACTTTGTCGATTTTTAGGAATTGTGATCGGCATATTCCCACGGGATCATGCACCGCCCCATTTTCATGCAGTGTATGGGGAATACCAGATCACTGTTGATATTCAGACCGGCGTGGTGAGAGGTTCTTTTCCGAAAAGAGCCATTCGGTTAGTGTTAGAATGGTACGAACAGCACCAGGATGAACTCTTAGCGGCTTGGATTGCAATTCAATCAGGCCAGTTTCCCAAGAAAATTAAGCCATTGGAGTGAGTTATGATCCCTGAAGTCGTGGACGCGAAATATGTTCGAGATTTTATCGTTTTTGTCCGTTTTGCAGATGGCAAAGCGGGAACCGTTGATCTGCAGGATGCGCTGCAAGGACCGATGTTTCAGCCTTTAAGAAATAAAGACATTTTTTGTCAATTTTACATTCATCCCGAATTTAAGACGTTGTGTTGGGACAATGGTGCGGACATTGCCCCTGAATTTTTGTATGAGCATCTACGTGTGCCAGAAGCGGTTTAACCCATGACAGCCGTGAATGGGTAAGAACACAGGAACATAGTGAAAAATAAGGTTATAATATATATGGAAAATTTTGCCCAATATTGGATACATTTTTTCTCTATTACATGTTTTCATGCTGGTCAGGGTGTCCACAATGCGGCAAAGGTCGTGGCAGTTATAGACGGAACTGATTTTCAGTGGCACTTCAGGAACAACTATCCACATCCCCCTTCAGATGCTTGTTGGCTTCCATGTCAAACCACATGGCAAACAAAGAAAACTGGCTGGCGCTCATAAATGAAAACATCGCTGCCAGTGCATTCACAGCAGGAATATGATCTGTCAGATACCAGATAACAAACACCCTTAAAAAAAGAGCAATGGTGCTGACGGCAAAAACGAAACCCAGAAAATAAAAAAATACCAGGGGATGGAAATCCCTGATGATATATTTTTCTTTCATCCGCCAGAAAAACAGTTTCACCAACAGCCATCCAATGGTAAAAATAACCTTGTGAATCCTGATGCCTGATTTT
>JAWOEP010000205.1:0-6324 GCA_046482705.1 Desulfotignum sp. | reverse complement strand
CAGCCGCAATAAGCCGAACCTTGTTCCCGCCGATATTAAACACGGTAAAACCACCCACCTGGTCAGCACTCGGAAAAATGCTGCTCAGCTCTGCGAAGCTGCCGAATTCTGTATGCTTCACAATTCGATACCAGGCATCCAGAGCGGTGGCACATTCCGGGTGCTTTTCAGCAAAATCCAATTTTTTTTTCCGTGTTATGATGTGCATGTCTTGTTAATATCTCAATATGAGATATATGTCAAACATTTTATCCAAAATAATCCCATTTTCCGCTACCACAGGCTATGATCAGGTGGACTGCTGCTCCCTGCGCGCTTTTTTATCGATTTTTCGGGAAACCGCAATCCACAGCTGCAGAAATACAATACTGGTCAAAAAAATAGATCAACAGGAACAGTTCTGCATGCCGGGCCTGGAGCACATATTCCACATAATACAGGATCAGGGTTGCCGGCAGGTTGCTGCCCAGTATCGCCCAATACTCAAGCTGTTTGGTCTTTGACCGGTTCTGATTGATGCGTTAGCTAGATAATCATTTGATTTCAGGGTGTGTCAATGAAATTGAGACACCGGATAAGATCCTGGCTATTCAGCCCCGGTGCGCAGCATCCTCCCCGCTTATTTCACACTGCCAAGCCACAGTCCAAAAAGGGTCAATGTCAGCCCGCCCAGATTGTTGCCCAGGATGTTCTTCATTGCCTGAACTCTCATGCCGGCCTGGCCGGCAGCGATGGTTTCCATGAAAAAAGCCGAAAAGGTTTTCAACGCCCCTAAAAAAACAGGTAACCAGCAGCAGGCGCATCTCCGGGGTCAGCAGACCGGAACCGACAAACTGCACCTTGAGATTTTAATGATCCGCTTGAGACGGTTGTGATACCGCCAGGCAATAACATGACCAATGTTATTCAGGCTGCATGGGAATATCCCATTTTTTCATGTATTTCCAGATTGAGGCCCGGCTCAAACCTGTTTGTCTTGCCGCTTCCGCCTTGTTCCATCCAGCCGCATGAAGGATGGCCAGTAGCTGTTCCCGGGTCAGGTTCTGACCGGGTTTGGTCACAGCAGGTGCCGCTGTGGTGCATGGCATATAAAAGGCAGCACGGTGGGTATTCTGATTCCTGATTTCCAGCGGCAGATCTTCCAACTCGATCTGGCGGCCGGTGCAGAGCACAAAGGCATGTTCAACCGCATTGGCCAGTTCACGGATATTACCGGGCCAGTGATAATCCATGACCGCCTGCAGGGCATGCTTTGCAATCCCGATGATTGTTTTGCTGGACAGCTTGTTGTTCAGCTTGATAAAATGGTTGATAAGCAGCGGGATATCTTCTTTCCTTTCCCTTAAAGGGGGAAGAAAAATCGGAAAAACCTTGAGCCGGTAATAGAGATCTTCCCTGAATATCCCAGCATCCACAAGGGATTTCAAATCCTTGTTGGTGGCGGTGATCACCCGAATATCCACTTTCCGCTTCCGGGATTCGCCAACGCGCTCAATCTCTTTTTCCTGGAGCACCCTGAGCAGTTTTACCTGGATATAGGGGGATATCTCCCCGATCTCATCAAGAAAGATGGTCCCCCCGTCTGCTTGTTCAAATCGCCCGGTCCGATCACGGTTTGCCCCGGTAAAAGCCCCTTTGACGTGGCCGAACAGTTCGCTTTCCAGCAATGATTCCGACAATGCACTGCAGTTGACGATAACCATGGGTTGATCTCTTCTCTCACCGATGGAGTGAATGGCACCGGCTACCAGCTCTTTTCCGGTCCCGCTTTCACCCTGGATGAAAATGGATGTGTCACTGGCTGCCGAGGCTTTGATAAAGGAAAAGACATTCTGCATGACCCGGCTTTTGGCAATGATGCCGCCGAGCCGGTTGAGTTCTCCAAGCCGGCGGGTAGCTTCTTCCATCCTCAGCCGGGCTTTTTTGATCTCTGTCAGATCGGTGACGGTCTCAATCACCCCGATGGTTTTGCCTCTTGTGTCCTTGATCACCCGGGCATTTTTGGTTACCGAAAGGGTATGTCCACGTTTATGGCTGAGAAGGCATTCCGTGGGGGTGACCTTTCCGGTTTCAAGAATCCTGCAGTCCCCCATGCCGGTCGGGCAGTCACGGCCGAAACAGTTACTGAACTTGAGTATTTTGCAGTTTTCCCCTTTGATTTCATTGAATGAATATCCGGTGATGGTTTCCATGGCCGGATTCCAGGCCACAATCCGGCCGTTGGGATCCAGCACAAAAACGCCGTCTCCGATGGCTTCCAGCAGCAGTTTGACCAGGATATTTTTTTGAATTTCCCGTTGGATATATTCCATTATCAGATCCTGATTTTGTTAGACCATGGTCATGGCGCCAAGGTGGCGCCATAAGTAGCGCCACTTGGAGTATTCCCCAGTATAGGTAACACACAACTGGTTGTCAATATTTTCCAGGCGATGGTTAAAACGCCATGTGCTAAATTAAATTAATCATTAAAACAGCAGGTTAAAAATTTTGAGAGCAATTTATTCTGCCTGGCATGTTTATTGATTATCCAGATTGTTACCGTCACAGTCCATGGCCATGGTTGGGGACAGAAAAATGACAACAGATGAAAACCAAACACAAGGAGAACAAACATGAGTAAATTAAACAAATATATGATGGTTCATAACAATCCCGGTATCGATTGCGAAGAGGTTCAGGCCAATTGGCGGAAACTGGCAGCTGTGGAAACCGGCACATGGATCAGAACCTATTACAATGATGAAAAAGGGATACGGTACTGCATCTGGCTGGCCCCCAGTGAAGAGGAGCTGAAGAATATCTTTACGGAAATCGGTATCAGCTGGGACTCCATTGTCCAGGTTGAAGAAACCGTCCCCGATCTCTGGGGTGAAAAATGGGACGAACACCTGCAAAAAGAGCCTGCCGCTGATACACTGGGAAATTAGTGACCGCTGCCGGGGGTTGCGCTTATCGGCAAGGTTCATCCGGTGAGTATTGCAGTGCCAACAGAGTCCCTAACGGCCATGCCCTGGCGGGCACAACAAAATATGAAAGCTGTTAGCTGAGTACTGACGGCTTTCATATAAAAAACCCCACCGTTGTTTTCTACAGCATTTACGGGCTGAAAATGGGCATTCCCAAGGATGTCGATTCGGTCCAATCCACCTATATGCCTTTCCCCATGTCAAACACGAGACCGGCGCTTGCAAGAAAATGCAAGGAGATATTCACGTGTGACATCGGGTTATTAGCGCATTCTTCACATCTGACCCTGGCAAATCCCATATGGAGATCACCGCAGTCGAGATATTTGTAAATCACCGTCATGACGTATGTTCGCCAGAATCCATACCGGGATGCATACATGTCATCCCAGGTCCTTTCCAGTTCTTCAAAAATTAAACAAAAACATGCTGACGGACAAGCCGCAGATGATGAGGGAAACATGCCTTCAGCGTCACAGTCGGTTCAACACTTTTTGCGGAGTGGTAGGATTTCAGACTAAATGATAAGGCTATTATAAAAAGAAGGGCGTTTCAGAACGGGGAATGCTCCCTGTGCGCGATTTTTTTTAGAATCTGGATATGGTTTTCCTCTGAAATCGGATAAAAGCTGATAATGGCGATGGACACCACATTGCACAGGCAGGGCACCAGGGCATACAATACCCGGAGCATGAACACCGTGGATGGGGTCTGTTCCACGTTGGGGCTGTAACCGGTAGTGCCTAAAAGCAGCAGCCCGATGCCGATACCCAGGGCAGCAGACAGCTTTTTGGCGATGGACCACAGCCCGATGTACCGCCCCTCCCGGCGCTGCCCTGTCAACAGCTGGTCATAGTCGATCACATCGGCCTGGATGGCGGACGGCAGTGCCAGCCCGGCGCCGAACCCGATCCCGGACAGAAACACCAGCACCCCGTAGATACCGGCATCTCCCGGACCCAGAAAGAACACACCGCTGAAGGCGCCGGTGTTAATGACCATGGATATGATCCACGCACTTTTTTTGCCGATTTTCCGGGAAACCGCAATCCAGAGCGGCAGAAATACAATACCGGTCAAAAAATAGATCAGCAGGAACACTTCTGCATGCCGTGCCTGGAGCACATATTCCACATAATACAGGATCAGGGTTGCCGGCAGGTTGCTGCCCAGGGCGCTGATGGTGTACCCGGCAATCAGGATCATAAACGGGCGGTTTTTCATCACATCGGAAAACCCTTTGAAAAGATGGTCTGTCATGCGGCGGGTGACTTTCTCTTTGATCCGGCAGATGCAGACCAGTGAAAAGACAAGGATCATGGGCGCAAATATATACGCCATTATGGAAAACCGCTTCTTTTCCGTGGGTACCATGCCAAAGAAGGGCATTGCCGCATCGATCAGGACAGGGGCTGCAGCGGCCAGCAGCGTACCCAGGATCAGAAAACCGTCCCTGACGGAAAACAGCACCGTTCTTTCATGGTAGTCGGTTGTCATTTCAGGCCCGAGAGACTCATAGGGTATGGTGATCAGGGTCCAGAAAAAAAACAGGGCAAACAGCCAGAATCCGAAGTACAGGGCCATTTCTTCACCCGGCAGCTCCGGCGGCTGAAACAAAAACAGTATGGATACGGCCAGTCCCAGGGCCCCGCCCGCGATATAGGGCCTGCGCCTGCCGAATGCTGTGGATGTCCGGTCTGACACATACCCGATAACCGGATCGGTCACGGCATCAAACATACGGACAGCCATGAGCAGGGCCCCCACTGTGGATATGCCCACCCCGATGGTGTCCGTGTAAAATTTTGGCAGAAAAACATAGACAGGGATCCCGATCACTGCCAGAGACAGGGCAGGCAGTGCATAGGCAAAGGTATCCCCCCATGATACCTGCCGGCGGCTGCCGCTAATGAGTGTCTTTTTCATCATCTTTTCCCGAGCAGCCTGTCCCGGAACCCTTTGTCTATGGGATTTTCCCCTATCCAGATGGAGAATACGGCCCGGGAAAATTCTGCGCCCTCTATGGTGCCGAGAGGGGTGCCGTTCAAGGTCAGGATGGTGCCTTCACCCGGGATATAGGTCAGTGCATACCGGTCTTTGGGCACCACATCTTTGTACAACCGGTTCAGGGCCTCAATTTTGGGCCTAAGATCCTGGAAAACCGCATCACTGACAGAATCTCTGATCTTTTTTTCGGTTGCTTCGGCAAAATCATCTGCAGATATGGCAACGCGGTATTCCAGCACCAGGTGCCTGGGAATATTCTCCAGAGCCCGGGAGCCGTCTGCTGTTTCCGGAAGATACAGTGCACCGGTATAGGCTTCTATGAAATACAGGTATCGGAGCAGCGCCGCTCCCTTCAGGTGAAGGCGGATCTGGTTCACTGTCACTGTATTGGAAAATGCAGTACCGTCCACCATGGTGACCGCAGCATGCACCGTTCCATATACAGACAAAACCATGCAGACCCATGCCGCCGCAATTAGTATATTTCGCTGAATTTTCATTGGGTACCTGGTTTCCTTTCCTGCATCCTAGTCACGCAGCTGTGAAATCATGTCCTGAAGTCTTTGCCACAATGCCTGCCTTTCTTTTTCCGACTCCCCTGTACCCGGGAAGACCACAATTTCATGGGGCCGCCTGTCCAGCCAGAACCGGCCGGTGGAGTGCCCTGCCTTTTCTGAAACCGCCAGCCAGACAATGGTGTCGGCACCCTGATCAGGGGTCCTCAGAATGCGGTTCACCAGCGCATGAAACTCCGGCAGCGCCCGTTCAATACCCGGTGTATCCACCCACCCCGGATGCATGGCATGAACACTTACCCCGTGTTTTTTCAGCTGCGCTGCCCAGAGCCGGGTGAGTATGACCACCCCCCTTTTGGCCCGGGCATATGCCTTTGCCCCGCTGAAGGGTCCCTGTCTGTTTTCCAGGTCATCCACAGCGATCTTCTGGGTATACATGCCGCCGGAAGCCACATTGATGATCCGGGCGCCAGGCGAACGGGCAAGGTTGTTTTTCAACAGTTCCGTCAGGTAAAAGACCCCCAGCAGATCAATTGCAAATGTCTGTTCAATGCCTTCGGAGGTTTCCCTGCGTTCATTGAACAATGCCCCGGCATTGTTGATCAGGATATCGATGGATTTTTTTTTGTCCTGAAGCTCTCCGGCAACCTTTGCAATGTCCTGCATCAGGCCCAGGTCCGCCAGCAGATAATCCACATGGGGGTTGCCGGTCTTTTCCACGATTTCCTGCTGCACCTGCTGCGCTTTTTTTTCGTTCCTGGCAATAATCGTCAGAAACGCTTTTTTCTCTGCAAGCTGGAAAGCAGCAGCCTTACCAATACCGGAGGTTCCCC
>JAWOEP010000111.1:0-2913 GCA_046482705.1 Desulfotignum sp. | reverse complement strand
GGGAGAAATATCTGTTGCTGAATGCGGATGAGCCGGATGTGCGGGAACTTTTTTCGGGCGCCACCTCCACCCTGCTCAAAAAAATCATTGGGGACAACCGGATTTTATGTATTGATGAGGCCCAGCGCATCCCGGATATCGGTATTTCATTAAAGCTGATCATCGACCAGATTCCCGGGGTTCAGGTCATTGCCACCGGGTCATCGTCATTTGATCTCAACGCCAGTATAAATGAACCCCTTACCGGCAGAAAATTCGAATTCACTCTTTATCCGCTCTCTTTCAGCGAGCTGGAACAGGAACACGGACTGCTTGAAGAGAGGCGCCTTCTTGAACACCGCCTGGTATTCGGCAGCTATCCCGAGATTGTCACCTCCCCAGGGCAGGAAGAGGAACGGGTCCGGCTGCTGGCCGGCAGTTACCTGTTCAAGGATCTGCTGACGCTGGACGGCATCAAAAAACCGGCACTGCTTGACAAACTGGTCAGGGCAATCGCCCTGCAGATCGGCAGTGAGATCTCATTCCATGAATTGGCCCAGCTCACCGGGGCGGATCCTCACACGGTTGAACGGTATATCGACCTTCTGGAAAAAGCGTTTGTCCTGGTCCGGCTGCCTGCCTACAGCCGGAATGTGAGAAATGAGATCAAAAAAGCAAAAAAGATCTATTTTCATGACAATGGGATACGCAACGCGGTTATCGGGAATTTTCTTCCCCTGTCGAGCCGCACGGACATCGGCGCATTATGGGAAAACTACCTGGTGATCGAAAGAATGAAACTGATGAACAATGCAGGGTGCTATACCAAAGGCTATTTCTGGCGCACGACCCAGCAGCAGGAGATCGATTATATTGAAGAGCAGGGACAAAGACTGTCTGCCTTTGAATTCAAGTGGAGTACCGGAAAAAAACGGGTCCGGTTTCCAAAAACCTTTTTAAACGGATATCCTGAAACAGAAACTGCTGTGATCACCCCGGCTGATTATGACCTTTTTTTAACAGGTGAATGTTTGTAAGCCAAGCCTGACTCAGACCCCGGTTAATCAAACACCCAATACCCAACACCCACTATGTACTTTCCCCTATACATTTTAAGAGTTTTCCCCAATTTACACCCGCTCATGGATGTTATATACAAACAACCTTGCACCACCCCTCATCGGATACAGCCTCCCGCCATGTAACCGACAGAGCGGAGCTATACCCAAAACTTAACACTTAAGACTTAACACTTTACCCCCCAATAACTACAATAACCTAAAGTTCACACGTAACGCAGGTCTGACCCCGAACTTCTCGTTATGGCACGTAAATCACGTATCCATTATCCCGGAGCACTGTATCATGTCATGCTCAGAGGAAATGCCCGGCAGACGGTCTTTCATCAAGATGTCGAATGCAGATATTTTGAAGAGATTCTGGCCCGGGGGCTGGATCAGTACGCGATCGTGCTGCATGCTTACTGCTGGATGAAAAATCATGTACATATGGCGCTGCAGGTCCGGGACGAGCCGCTGTCAAAACTGATGCAGAATATTTCTCAGCGCTATACCTGGTGGTTCAACAAGCGGCATGACCGGGTAGGACACGTGTTCCAGGGACGGTACAAGGCAGTTCTTGTGGACAAGGATGCCTATCTCAAGGAGCTGATTCGCTACATCCATCTGAATCCGGTGCGTGCCGGCATGGTCACCGATCCCCTGGAATACCCCCGGAGCAGCCATGCGGCTTATGCCGGCAAAATCCAGCCGCCTGACTGGCTGACTATCGACCGGGGACTGGGGCAATTCGGAACAACAGAACCGGACGCGCGGGCCGTTTATCTGCATTTCATGGGCCAGACAACCGGTGAGGAACTGCTGGACAAGCTTCGCCACGGCAGCCGCACAGAAGGGCGGATCCTCGGCAATGAAAATTTCATCCAGGCAGCCCTCGGCCGGAAGAATGAAACGGTTCAGGCACAGATCGGAATCGAACCGCTGGTGGCGCTGGTCGCCCGGATCTACCAGGTCCCGATCCGGGAGATGACCAGTGCGAGCCGCGCCAGGCAACTGACGCAAGCCAGAGCCATGGCCACACTCATCGGTGTGGATCATTGCGGCTATCTGGTGTCAGATTTAGCCCGGTATTTCAACCGGGATATGCCGGGATTAAGCAGGCAGGTGAAGGCCCTTCGTGCCCGCCTTGAAAAAAATCAATCTCTTCAGGAAAAAGCGGAACATATCCAGGACCAAATAACTACAATAACGCAGGCCTGACCCCTACAACTATGACAACCTACAACCTAACAGCTGTTAATCTCCAGACGAATGTGAAGGTACCCCATCACAGGCAACGATTAGCTGTACCTGCCTGTGGAAAGCCAGGTGCAACAAATGATATCCCATGACCCTAATTTCAAAAATTTGTTTCAAGACTTTCCCAGGGAAACACTCCAATGGCTGTTTCCCCAGGCGGAACAGAACTGGGGCAAAATCGTTTCCATTGAGTTTACACGTCAGGAGCCCAAAAAACATCATCTTGCAGATGCCGGGCTGGCACTGGATCTTCCGATACTGTTCCATTTTGGAAACCAGCAACTGCTGTTATGGCTGGTGGAGTTCCAGGAAGATAAATCCAAATTTTCCATATACAAACTTCTTCGGTACACCACCGATATGATGGAAGCCCACCCTTCTGCACTGGTGGTTCCGACAGTATTGTTCACTGACAGGAAAAAGTGGCGCAAAACAGTGCCCCTTGATCTGCACACACAAATCAATGACCGGTTGTTTCTTCATTTTGAATATGTTTTTCACAAGTTGTTTGACTTGAATGCCCGGGATTATTACAATATGGATAACCCGGTGGTAAAAATATTGTTGCCTAAAATGAAGTATGAAAAGCACGAACGTATAGAGGTCATCCGCCAGG
>JAWOEP010000084.1:0-3110 GCA_046482705.1 Desulfotignum sp. | reverse complement strand
GCCACATACCCTTTTCGGCTGACACCGACCAGACTGTTGAACCAGGCCAAAGGTCCTCTTGCAGACTGTTTGTGCTGTGTGAGAAAGGTGGCACACAGGGCCGGACTCAGGGTCAGAGCGCAGGTGGCGGAAAGCAGTACAGCACTGCACATGGTCACGGCGAACTGGCGGTACAGCTGACCGGTTATTCCCGGCATGAATGCCACCGGCACAAACACGGAAAACAGCACCAGGGTAGTGGAAATAATGGGGCCAACCACCTGGGCCATGGCTTTTTTCGTGGCCGCAGGTGCGGGCAGATTTTCTTCATGCATGACCCGGTGCACATTTTCCACCACCACAATGGCATCATCCACCACCAGGCCGATGGCCATGATCAGGGCAAACAGGGTGATGGTATTGGCATTGTATCCCAGGGCCATGAGTATGGCAAAGGTGCCGATCAGGGAGACCGGGATGGCCACGGCCGGGATCAGGGTGGCCCGCCAGTTCTGGAGAAAGGCAAAAATTACGGCAATTACCAGCAGGGTCACCAGAGACAGGGTTAAAATGATTTCATCAATGGCCGCGGACACGTACCGGGTGGTGTCCAGAATGATTTCATAGGCCACATCTTCGGGCATGGCTGATTCCAGGTTTTTGAGTTCTGCCCGGACATTTTCCATGGTTTCCAGGGCGTTGGCATCAGATGCCCGGTAGACGGCCAGGGTGGCGGCAGGGTTGCCGTTGAGAATGGATTCGGTGGCATAGGACTGGGCTGCCAGTTCCACCCGGGCCACATCCCTGATCCGCACCAGCCCCCCCTGATTGTTGGTCCTGACAATGATATTTTCAAAATCCGCCACTTCGACCAACCGGCCTTTGGCGCGCAGAGAAAACTGCACCGATTGTTTGTGTTCAAGGGGTTCGGTACCTACCGCTCCCAGTGATGCCTGGACATTCTGGCTGCGCACGGCAGAGATGATGTCATTCGCAGTCAGGCCCAGGCCTGTCATACGTTCCGGATTCATCCATATCCGCAGGCTGTATTCTTTTTCACCAAAGATCATGGCATCGCTGACACCGTTGATCCGTATCAGGGTGTCCTTGACCTGGTCACTGATATAATTGCTCAAATACAGCAATTCCTGGGATTTATTCGGAGAAAAAAAGCTGATGGCCGCCATCATGTCACCGGAGCGTTTGCGCACACTGATGCCCTGGGCCACAACCTCTGCCGGCAGTCTGGGTGTTGCCAGCTGAATCCGGTTCTGCAAATTCACCTGGTTGATATCCGGATCACTGCCCACCTCAAAGGTGACCCGCAGGGTATAGCTGCCGGTATTGGAACTGGTGGATGACATGTAAAGCATGTTATCCACCCCGTTGACTTCCTTTTCCAGGGGGGCGGCCACGGTCTGGGCCAGTACCTCGGAACTGGCCCCGGGATAAAACGCGGATACGGTTATCTCAGGTGGGGTGATTTGCGGGTACTGGGCCACAGGAATGGAAATAAGGGCCAGAAAACCCGCCAGAATGATGACAATGGATATGACCCCTGCAAGGCGGGGGCGTTGGATGAAAATATTGGAAATCATGGGTCAGTTCTCCAGTTCAGCAGGAACTGCATCCACAGGCTGGCCGGGCTGCACCTTCTGGATGCCGCTGACAATCACCCGGTCTCCGGCGGCCAGCCCTGATTCCACCGCCCACATCCGGTCCAGGGCAGGGCCGGTTACAATGGGCTGTCTGGTGGCAATGCCGTCCTTGACAACCAGGACATAACGCCCCTCCTGATTAACCAGGACAGCGGACTGGGGCACCACCGGCAGCAGTTTTGATGCAGCCGCTTTGACCTGGACCGTGACATACTGCCCGGGCAGAAGCCAGTCTTCCGGATTGTTGAACTGTGCCCTGACCGTAATGGTTCCGGTGGCGGCATCCACCCGGTTGTCAACAAATATTACCCGGCCCTGCTCAGGATAAGGGCCGACACCAGGCAGTATCAGATGCGGAATCAGCAGCCGTGACTGAGGCTGGTCCATCTCCTTTATTGCTTTCTGTACAGCGGGAAAATCGTTTTCACTGATGGCATAGGCCACCCGGACAGGATCTGTCTGCACAATGGTTGCCAGAACCCCGGATGCCGGATTCCCAGAAACCATTCCATCGATATCGCTCTCCCGAAGGGCTTGCAGAAATGTTCAAAATCAAACGAGCGTTTGAACGTAACCGCGAACAGGGAAGGCCGTCAAGTCAGCGAGAGGGGATGCGGGTAATCCAGCCGCGCAGGGCGGAAGTGACCGCGCGAGCCATCATCCGCCGCGCCAGTGCCCCAATCGGCGGATGCAACTCCGACCCGACCGCACACTACCCTGTGCACTAGTGGGCCATGCGGAAAGTTCGGTACCAGATCGCTTCGCCAGAAGCGCCGGCGCTGCCTGTAAACAATGTATACACAACAACGGCCCCCGTCAATCAAAAGCTGTTGATAAACCCGCTGCATCGGCTGTTTTTCATATTGACACCATCGGGTACAAATGCGAATATTTTTTATATCCAAATACTTTTGGTGCATTCGTATCCCCCCAACAGACACGGCAAAGGATCGCTCATGAATGTCAAGGAAATACAGTTTGAACAAAACGGCCCCATTGCCATTGTCACCCTGAACCGCCCCGATACCCGAAACGCCATTTCAACCCCGGAAATCATCGCGGAAATCGAATGGGCCTGCGCAGCGGTCAACAACGACATCAACACGCGGGTTTTGGTGATTACAGGCGCGGATCCGGCGTTTTCATCCGGGGGGAACGTAAAGGACATGAAAAACAAAAAAGGGATGTTTGAGGGTACGCCGGCGCAGCTGATGGAAAATTACCGGAAGCATATCCAGCGGATTCCAGTTGCCGTAAATGGCGTGGAAGTGCCGACCATTGCGGCCGTCAACGGTCCGGCAATCGGTGCGGGGTGCGATCTCGCGCTGATGTGCGACATCCGGATCGCCTCGGAAAACGCCCGTATGGGGGAAACGTTTTTAAATGTGGGCATCATCCCCGGAGACGGCGGGGCGTGGTTTTTGCCGCGCGTGGTCGGCATGGCCAAGGCCTGCGAGATGACCTTCACGGGAG
>JAWOEP010000381.1:0-5378 GCA_046482705.1 Desulfotignum sp. | reverse complement strand
TTGCCGGCCCCGGCCAGCAGAAACACCCGGTCCGGGGCGGCCCCGTTTTCTCTGCACAATTGCGCCAGATGCCGGTTGACCGCTGTCACTGCCAGATCCTGGAGTTCAACACGGCCCCCGGGGGTCCGGGCATGGTGAATCCGGGTGAGCACGTCCGGTCCGATATCTGCCTGGGGATTGTCAAAACCTTTTTCAGCAAGCGTTTTCCCGGTCTCCAGATCCACCAGGGAGATCACCATGCGGGTGGTGCCGATATCCAGGGCCGCCCCAAGCACCGGGGCGGAATCTGCCGGCTCCAGCAGGTCAACCACCAAAAAGGACCGGCGGTCCCTGAACAGCACCACCTTTGCCTGCCAGTCCCAGGCCCGCAGCCGGGCCGAAAGTTCCGGCACCAGGTGCCAGGGAATATGCACAAATCCTGTGTCCAGTTCCTTTCGCAAGGCCTGGTCCAGACGCTGGGCATCTGCGGTATTGTTGCCCAGAGCCGGCGGGGTCATCCCGATGGTGCGCACATATCCGGAACCGCTCATTTGCGCAGTTCCTCCAGCCTTGCCTTGACCTTGGGAAAATAGTTGAGTTCCGTGTGGGGCAAAAATAATGCCCCCATGTAATGGTCCATGTAGGAAGGTGTGGAGGCCAGTTCAAAATTGGTCATCATGTTCACCACCTGGGTGACATCCCGGCGCAGGGAATTGGTCAGGCAGTTGATACGACATCCCAGCAGGGAGCCGTTGCCCAGGTAGGTGACCTTTTCCGGTGGAATCTCCGGCAGCAGGCCGATGGTTATGGCAGATGCCAGATCCACATAGGACCCGAACCCGCCTGCCAGAATGATCCGTTCAATATCCCCCACTTTGAGACCGATCTCATCCAGCAGGGTCAGGGCCGCGGAATACATGGCACCTTTGGCACGGATCAGGTTGTCCAGGTCCGGCTCGGTAATGGTGATATCCCGTTCGATCTGGGTATTTTCCTCATACACCAGTACATACTCCCAGATGTCATCGGTCTGCCGGATTCTGGGGGTGGGAAGTTCCTGGTTGAATTTGCCCCGGGAATCGATAATCCCGGTCTCCAGCATCCGGGCCGCCAGGGTGATGAGTCCGGAACCGCAGATGCCCCTGGCTTTTTTATTGCCCACGGTGATGATCATGGGTTCATAAGTGGCAGGGTTGATGGACACATCTTCAATGGCCCCTTTGGCGGCCCGCATGCCGAACTTCACCCCGCCCCCTTCAAAGGCCGGGCCGGCTGATGCGGCCGTACAAACCATCCATTCCTGGTGTCCGATGGCAATCTCCGCGTTGGTACCGATATCCATGTACAGGGTGAGTTCAGGTGATCGGTATATGCCCGATGCCATGATACCGGATATGATGTCCCCACCAACATAGGAGGAGACTCCCGGATACACCAGGGCTGTGGCATGCTCTACCAGATCCAGGCCGATCTCTGCGGCATGGAACGGCGGGTACAGAATAGCGGCCGGTACATAGGGGTCTCTTCTGATATAACTGGGGTTGATCTTCAGCAGCAGCTGGGTCATGGTGGAGTTGCCGGCCAGGGTGATGGTGGATATCTCATGTTTTTCAATCCCGGCTTTTTTCACAATACTGTTGATGATGGTGTTGATGGTTTCCACCACTTTTCTATGCAGGGTTTGAAGGCCATCCCCTTTTTCCGCGTACATTATCCGGGAAATCACATCCTCACCATAACTGATCTGGGCATTGAACTCCCCCTGCTGGGCCAGCACTTCACCGGTATGCAGGTCCAGCACCTGACCAAAAACCGTGGTGGTGCCGACATCCACAGCAATGGCAAAATTTCTGTCCGTGGTATCCCCGGGTTCGATATTCACAATCTCATTCTTTCCGTCTTCCCGCACCGGCCGCAAAATGGTGGCCGTGACCTTGAAATTCTCCTGCCGTATAATATCCGGCACCCGGCGGATCAGGCCCAGGTCCAGGGTGAGCCGATGTTCGTCATGATGAATCCGCAGATGATTCATGATTCTTGCCACATCGGCCAGGTTGTCTCCCTCGGCAGCCGGGTCCATTTCCAGGTATATCTTTTCCATGGGGGGTATGAAAAGCCCGTCCTGTTTGAGATCTTCCAGATCGATGGACATGGCCCGGGCTGTATGCCGGTCCATGGTCTGGGTAAGCCGGCTGGTTTCCACTTCAGACTCCACGGGAATGCGCACCGTGAGATCAGAATTCACCGTGGCCAGACAGGCCAGGCGGTAGCCTTTTTCCCTGTCTGCATGGGGCAGCTGCTCGGAAATACCCCCGTCCACCTCGCCGGATTCAATGCGCACGCGGCATTTACCGCACACCCCGGCGCCGCCGCAGGAAGCATTGATATGCACCCCGGCTTCCATGGCGGCCCGGATCAGGCTTTCGCCGTCATCAACGGTTATCTGTTTATTATGGGGTAAAAACTGAATGGTATGGGTCATGAAAAAATCCTCCCTGGGAATTAGGTAAAAATATATGAAAAAGCGACAAAAACCATCCGCCAGTATGGTCAAATATACAACAATTATAAACCCAACCCGATGATTTGCCAAGGAACAAACCCATTTATTTGAATTTTACCCGTCAAATTACATTGAATTTTGTCCAGGTTTATGGAATTATGAAATATTTGGCATCACAATACCATCATTACATGGGTAAACAAGAACATATGAATGCATGATTCATCAAAAGGGGATACCAATGAAATCAGTTGACGAATCTAAATTACGGGAAATATTCGGTGACAAAAACGTCAAAACAGACCCGTCCGACCTCTACGCCTTCGGGTCTGATTCCTCGGTGCACCACGCCATGCCCTGGGCTGTTGTCAGGCCGGATACCACCGAGCAGGTGCAGAAACTGATGGCCTATGCCAACGATGCCCTGATTCCGGTTATTCCCAGGGGCGGGGGATCGGGCATGTGCGGCCAGACCGTTCCCATATACGGGGGCATCATTCTGGACATGAAACACATGAACCGGATCCTGGAGATCAACCTGCCCGATGTATACTGCCGGGTGGAACCCGGGGTGGTGGATGATGATCTGAACCTGGCCCTCAAACCCCACGGCATGTTCTATCCGCCGACCCCGGCATCATCCCGCATTGCCACCATCGGCGGGGAGATCGCCAACAATGCATCCGGGGTAAGATCGGTCAAATACGGGGCCACCAGGGATGCGGTGCTGGGCATGAAAGTGGTGATGCCCAACGGGGACCTTGTGACCCTGGGGGCCCACACCCGGGTGGAGGCATCGGGTTACCAGCTGCACAAACTCATGGTGGGCTCTGAAGGCACATTAGGGATTGTTGTGGAAGCCACCCTTAATTTTGTTCCCATACCGGAATACCGGTGCATGGGCATTGCCAATTTCGACCACCTGTCCCATGCCGGGGGTGCCATCGGGGCCATCATGGCCTCCGGGGCCATCCCTTCCATGCTGGAACTGGTGGATTCCGTGGCCATCAAAGCGGTGAACAAGACCATGAACCTGGGGCTCAAGGAGGTGGCAGCCTCCCTGATCTTTGAAGCGGACGGCATGGTCAAGGAGGCGGTGGACTATGAGATCAACAAGATGAAAGAGATCTGCACAAAACACCACGGCAGCGATATCAAGACCAGCTACGACCCCAAGGAACGGGCCAAGATCTTCATGGGCCGCAAAAAACTGTTTCCGGCCCTGTCCAAATATGATGACAGCCTCTCCTCCACCTCCCTGGCCGATGACATGGCCGTGCCCTATTCCAAAATGGCGGAAATGGCCGGCAAAATTCATGAGGTGGCCGAGAAAAACAACATCATCATGACCGCTTACGGCCATTGCGGATCCGGGTGCATGCACACCAAAATCCTCATGGATACCAACCGTGAAGACCAGTGGGCATCCGCCAAAAAAGCCATTACCGAGATCTATGAATATGTGCGGTCCGTCAACGGCACCACCTCTGCGGAACACGGCATCGGCCTGTCCAAGGCAGAATCCTTTAAAGTGGAAAAAGCCGATTCTCTCAAACTGCTGCAGACCATCAAACAGGCACTGGACCCCAACAACATCCTGAATCCGGGCAAACTCATGCAGGCCCCCGAGGACTGGGTCACGGCAACCGGCCTGAGATATGCCGTGCACAACTGATGCATCCCGGCGGAACTGCTGTGGCTGATGCACAAACATGACTTAAATTTTCATTTTACGAGGTTATGACATATGGAAACAAAAGAAAAGACCCGGTTCAAACATCTGGAAAAGTGGGAATCAACCCTGTCCGCCTGTATCAGGTGCGGCTATTGTTTTGAGCATTGCCCCATGTTTAAATATACCGGCTGGGAGTCGGATGCACCCAGGGCAAAAATCATCACCGCTTTCGGCCTGCTGTCCGGTGAACTAGAGCCCACCAAGATGGCGGCGGACAAAATTTTCAACTGCTTTTACTGCAAGCGGTGTGAGGCGGCCTGTTCTTCAGGGGTGACCCTGACCGAGGTGTTCACCGATGCCAAAAAAGACCTGGTGGAAATGGGGCTCAAGGGGCCCGGCACCACCTCGGTGACATATCTGAACTGCGCCCGGTGCCTGATCTGTGTCAAGGCCTGCCCCCACGAAGCAAGGTTCCACGGCGAAGACGGTATTGAAACCGATCCGGTGAAATGCCAGGCCTGCGGCATCTGTGTGGAAGTCTGCCCGGCCGGTGCTGCCAAGATCGAAAATAATTTCGGTACCGGCAGAGAGGATCTGATCACGGAATCCTCCCGGTTTTTAAGCACCCACGCATCTGCCAAAGCCATTGTGTTTGCCTGCAACTGGTCCTATTTTCCGGATTTGCAGGCCTCCCGGCTCCCGGAGTCGGAAACCCATGACAAAGATTATGAGATCTATGTGAACATGTGTGCCGGCCGTCTGGAATCCCAGCTGCTCATGGCCCCGTTTTTAAACAAGGCGTGGGGGGTGCTGGTGGCCGCCTGCCCGGAAGATGAGTGCCAGCACAAAAACGGCAACACCCGGGCCAAAAAACTGGTGGAAAGCCTGCGGTCCACACTGGAGCGGGTGGATATCGATCCTGCACGCCTCCAGGTGGTGGAAATCCCGGCCGGTGACAAGACCCTTTTCCAGGCGGAGATCGACACTTTTATAGACCGGCTCAACGCCATGGGCCCTATCCGCTGACAGTTTTTGATACAAGGACAACATTACCATGAAAATTTCCGTGCCCTATGGAAAAGACGGTACCATGACCGCGGAACTGGATGACAGCATCCAGCCCGGCTTTCTGGAAGCCAATGATGTGGCCATCGCAGACCAGGACCAGGTCATTGCCCAGTCCGTGGCCCATCCCGTCAACAGCAAATCCTTTGACCTGTT
>JAWOEP010000360.1:0-2854 GCA_046482705.1 Desulfotignum sp. | reverse complement strand
CCGCAGAGGCTCAAAAATAGAAATTGACCGCCCTACACCACTTTGCTGGAAAGCCGGTGCAACAATTGTCACATCGCCCAGTGAATCCACACTTTTGTAAGCAGCACGTATTCCAGCAGAATAAACACCATCATCGTTGGTAAGCAGAATTTTTGCCATCTTGAGCCCTGATATCATGTTTCCCGGATCCGGATGCCTGATGGCAGCCAAACTGGGCCTGGACAGAACACCGGTCCTGGATATCCGTCAGCAGTGCACAGGGTTCCTGTACGGCCTTGCCACGGCAGATGCCTATATCAAATCCGGCCTTGCCGGCAGGGTGCTTCTGGTGGGGGGAGAAGTACATTCCTCCGGGCTGGACAAATCCACCAGGGGGCGTGATGTGACGGTAATCTTCGGAGATGGTGCTGCAGCAGTCTGTCTTGAAGGTGTGCACACCGATGAAAAAGTGGGGCTGCTGGCATCAGCTTTGCACGCGGACGGGAACCATGCCGCATCCCTTATGGCGGAACTGCCCGCCTCCAGACTGCCCCAGCGCCTGCCGCCGGGTGTACCAACTGATGATCCCCGGTATTATCCGGTAATGGACGGTCCTGCCATATTTAAAAAAGCAGTCCGCATGCTGCCCCGGGTAACAAATGAAGCCTTGAAAAAAGCAGATATCGGTCTGGATGAAATTGATCTGGTGGTGCCCCACCAGGCCAACAAACGTATCAACCAGGCATTCGGGCAGTTCATGAAGCTGGATGAATCCAAAATTTTTCATAATATTGAAAAATACGGCAACACCACTGCTGCCAGCATTCCCCTGGCCCTGCATGAGGCCATGGGCCGGGAACGGGTGGGTAAGCCCGGGGATACGGTATTGTTTGTGGCCCTGGGTGCCGGCCTGACCTGGGGGGCTTCTATTTTCCGGTTCTTTTAGCCTGTTTTACCGGCAAACAGGGATCTGATATAAAATGCGGCTGCCGGATCCATATGGGTCAGGTCATGGTCGGGATGCTGGTTTTTTTCCGCCATTTCCTTGCGGATGCCTGAGGCCAGGACTTTTCCCAGTTCAACCCCGAACTGGTCAAAGGGATTGATGCCCAGAATAAACCCTTCAAACACGGTTCTGGCCTCATAGAATGACAGCAGCATGCCGATGCTTTCCGGTGAGAGGTCATCTATAACCAGCAGAGAAGAAGGCCGGTTTCCGCTGAAAGCCCTGGCAGGGACTTCATGGTCCATACCTTCGGCCAGGGCCAGGGTCTGGGCAATGAGATTGGCCCATAATTCCTGGTGGTTATACACCCCTTTGGATGTGACCTGGCTTCCCTGATAGCCCGGACGCAGAACCCCGATGAATTCTACGGGAAAAGGTGGTCCCTGGTGGGCCAGCTGGAAAAAGGAATGCTGGGCATTGGTACCGGGTTCTCCAAAAATAATGCTGCCGGCCGGCCGGGGCAGAGGAGTTCCTCTGTTATCCACCCCTTTGCCAAGACTTTCCATGTACAGCTGCTGGACATGGGGCGCCAGCTCTGAAAGGGCGCTGGAATAGGGGATGATGGCCTGGGATGTGTATCCCATGATCTGGACATTCCAGATGCTGATAAGGGCGGCCGTAAGGGGAATATTTTCAGCAGCAGGTGCATGCAGGGCATGGCTGTCCATGGTGCCGCACCCCTGTAAAAACCGTTCAAACAGATCAAACCCGAACGCCAGGCCCAAGGGCACCCCCCCAACGGCAGAGGAGACCGAATACCGGCCACCGATAAAATCAAACATGTGAAAACATGCCAGTACCGGGTTGGACGGGTCATCACCAGGACTTCCTTTGGCAGTGATGGTCACCAGGTGGTTTTCGGGCAGAAGGCTGTGCCGTTCCAGAAAAGCCCTGGCCTGGGCCAGATTGGCCATGGTTTCCGTGGTGGTATATGATTTGGAGACAATGATCCACAAACAGGTGTCGGGATTGATGTGTGTGAGGACCTCCTTGAAATTATCAATATCCACATTGGACAGAAAATGCAGGCGGATTTTCGGGGTATGGCCGGCTTTCAAGGCTTTATAAACAAATTCACAGCCCAGGTAGGATCCGCCGATACCCACCACCACAGCATCGGTAAATACCTGTCCCCTGGTACCGGTAATTTCACCATCCCGGATATCCCGGGAAAAAGTGCGGATATTTTGGGCCACTGTCTGTATTTCATGCACAATTTCCAGGTCTTCAGGTGGCAGCCCGGGGGGAAGAAACGCTCTGGCTGCCGTATGCAGGGCTGCCCGGTTTTCCGTGGTATTGACTGTTTCACCGGCAGCCATCCTGGAAAACATATCTTGGGCACCTGTTTCATGTGCCAGTGCTGCAAGGTTTTGGGTTACTGCCTGATCCAGGCGCTGACGGGAGAAATCAAAAAAAAAGCCTGGCAGACGCAAGGAAAATGTCTTTAGCCGGTCAGGCGATTTTATCAGCTGTTTTAAGTGAAAATCCGGGGTGTCAAACCGGGATGCATGTTTTTGCAGTGATGTGAAGCTGTCTGATGCATACATGGGGTTATCCTCTTTAAAAAAAGTTGCCGCATGACAGTATCTTTGTTTTAGTTTTTTTTTGAAAAACAGTCAATAATTATTGACAGGTGCCTGTCAGGCCGATTAATACTAAATTCCATGAAACCAACCGATCATGCTGTTAAAAAAAAACTGCTGGACAAAGGGGTGATCATGCCCAGTCCGGATACGGTGTTTATTGCTGATGACATAGATCCGGAGCGCATTTCAGGGGATAAGGTGACCATATTCGGCGGATCCAGAATATGGGGTAAAAACACCCTGATCCTGGGGGGAACAAAAATCGGATATGAAGCACCGGTGA
>JAWOEP010000322.1:0-6797 GCA_046482705.1 Desulfotignum sp. | reverse complement strand
CCCTGTCTGTTATCGGGGATTTAAAAGAGATGTCCCCTGAATGGCTGGTGGGCCAGAGCATAAGGGGATACGGGTGTTCCCTGTCTGTGGGGCTGGGCATTCCCATCCCCATTCTCAACGAGGAGATGCTCAAGTACACGGCTGTTTCCGATGAACAGATCTTTACCCAGATTGTGGATTACGGATATGATTATCCGGAAGGGACAGCCAGATCCTACGGCCAGGTGAGCTATGCAGAACTCAAAAGCGGCACCATCATGATCAAGGGCCAGAAAGTGTCCACCCACCCGTTGTCCAGTATGGTCAAGGCCAGAAAGATTGCAGAACTTCTCAAGTCCGCCATAAGGCGGTCCAAATTCCTTTTAGGACAACCCCAGCACCTGTTCGTGCGGCAATAGAGGAAGAAAATGGCCAAAAAGAAAAACGCCTGGCGGGAGAATATTGAAGCCATTCTCATTGCCATTGTCATTGCCCTGTTCATCAGAACCTTTATTGTCCAGGCATTCAAGATCCCTTCCGGTTCCATGCTGGAGACCCTGCAGATCGGGGACCAGATTCTGGTGAACAAATTTATTTACGGGGTCAAGATTCCCTTTACCGACGGCAGGGTGCTGATTCCTTTCAAGGAACCCGAAAAAGGGGATATTGTGGTATTCGAATACCCGGAAGACCCGTCCAAGGATTTCATCAAGCGGGTGGTGGCCGTGGCAGGGGATACCGTATCCATTGTTGACAAACAGTTGTATGTGAACGGCAAGCCGGTGGCGGATGAACCCTATGCCCATTATTCCACCCTGCCCACCCATGCGGATAACATGAAAGAGATCGTTGTGCCGGAAGACAAGCTGTTTGTCATGGGAGACAACAGGGACAACAGCCATGACAGCCGGTTCTGGGGATTTGTGGACCTGTCTGCAGTCAAGGGCGAGGCGTTTATGATCTACTGGTCCTGGGACAGGGAAGGGTTCGGGGTGCGGTGGAGCCGGATTGGTGATTTGTTGATCTAAAGCTGTTAGCTGTTAGCTTTTAGCTTTTAGCTGTTAGTTGTTAGCTGTTGGCATTATGTGAAGGGTCAGGCCTGTGTTATTGGCATTATCTGTAGTGTCATGGGTCACAACGGCTGTGGTAGATAACGCCAATAACACAACCCCGTTTTCCAGAAACCATTAAACTTGATCATCGAGGTAAAGGATGCGCAATGCGATTCACTAAAAAGGATATTCTGGATATCCATTCCCTTGATCCGGAGGAGATCTCTTTTATTCTGGATACGGCCATGGGAATGAAGGAGATTTCTCAGCGCCCTGTGAAAAAGGTACCCACCCTGCGGGGAAAAACCATTGTGCTTTTTTTCCAGGAGCCATCCACCAGAACCAAACTTTCTTTTGAAATAGCTGCCAAGCGGCTGTCGGCCGATTCTGTGGCCATTGCCAAATCCGGGTCTTCCATGGCCAAGGGGGAAACCCTTATCGATACGGTGAAAAACCTGGAATCCATGCGGCCGGATGTGATTGTCATGCGCCATTCCTCATCCGGGGCAGCTGTTCAGGTGGCCCGCCGGGTGGACTGCGCAGTGATCAATGCCGGGGACGGGATTCATGCCCACCCTTCCCAGGCCCTGCTGGACATGATGAGTGTCCGGGAGAACAAAGGCAGGCTCCAGGGCCTGAAACTTGCCATGATCGGCGATATTGCCCACTCCCGGGTGGCCAGATCCAACATCATCGGGTTTTCCAAAATGGGGGCCAACGTATCGGTGTGTGCCCCCCAGACCATGATACCCGCAGGCATTGCAGCGTTGGGATGTGCGGTGGCCCCCACCATGGAAGCATGTGTGGCAGATGCGGATGTCATCATGATGCTCAGGATCCAGAAAGAGCGGCAGAATGATGTGCTGTTTCCCTCGGAACGTGAATATGCCGGGCGTTTCGGCCTGAACAAGGCCCGTCTGTCCCTGGCTAAAGCCGATGTGACCGTCATGCATCCGGGCCCCATGAACCGGGGGGTGGAAATTGCCAGTGATGTTGCAGATGCCGACTGTTCCATGATTCTGGACCAGGTGACCAACGGGGTGGCCCTGCGCATGGCACTGTACTATCTGGTGGCAGGAGGAGGCAGACATGCAGATACTGATTAAAGGTGCCCGGGTGCTGGATCCGGGATCCATGGATGAAAAAAAAGATGTCCTGATAGACGGGGAGCGGATTGCAGCGATACTGGACCCGTCAGATGCATTGCCCTCCGGTGCGGTGTCCTCTGGAACGCTTCCCCCCGGTGCAGGTCTGCAAGATACTGCCGATATCCAGGTGATCGATGCTGCAGGCCTGGTGCTGGTGCCCGGACTCATGGATATCCATGTGCACCTGCGGGAACCGGGGCATGAATACAAGGAAACCATAGCTTCCGGCCTTGCAGCAGCTGCAAAAGGCGGGTTCACGGCTGTCTGCGCCATGCCCAATACCGTGCCGGTGAATGACAATGCCCAGGTGACCCGCTTTATTCTGGAAAAGGCCAGACTGGCAAAAGGGGCACGGGTGTATCCTGTCGGTGCGGTATCAAAGGGATCTGCCGGCAGCAACCTGGCAGAGATCCAGGACATGCAGCAGGCAGGCATAATAGCGGTGACAGATGACGGTCTGCCCGTGGCAAATGCCCAGCTCATGCGCCGGGCACTGGAATACTGCAACGGGCTGTCCATGCCGGTGTTTGTCCATGCAGAGGAATTGTCCCTTGTGAACAACGGTGCCATGAATGAAGGTCCTGCCGCCACCTTCTGGGGCATCAAAGGCATACCCAATGCCGCTGAAACCGTGATGGTGGCCAGAGATATTCTGCTGTCCCAGCTCACCGGGGCCCATGTGCATTTCTGCCATATCAGCTGCAAAGAGTCCATTGCCGCCATCCGGTCCGCCAAACAGCAAGGTATCCGGGTGACCTGTGAAACCGCTCCCCATTATTTCACCCTGATCGATGCAGATGTCAAAGACTATGACACCAATTTCAAGATGAATCCGCCTCTCCGGTCAAAAGAGGACCGGGATGCGGTCATCCAGGGCCTGGCCGACGGCACCATCGATGCCATTGCATCCGACCATGCCCCCCACAGCAAAGAGGAAAAAGACCTGGAGTTCGACCAGGCCGCCTTCGGGATCGTGGGGCTTGAAACCTCTTTGCCCCTGTCCCTGCACCTGGTGCACAGCGGTGCGCTGACCCTGGAGGAACTGATCCGGAAGATGGCCAAAAACCCGGCCCGGATTCTGGGCATTAACAATGATATTACCCCCGGCAGCCGGGCGGATTTGACCCTTATCGACCTGGACGAAAAGATCACCATTGATCCGGCACAATTTGTGTCAAAGAGCCGGAACACCCCTTATGGCGGTATGGCGGGCCGGGGCAGGGCCGTGTGCACCATGGTGGACGGAAAAGTTGTTTTCAGTGCTGTAAAGGACTAATGCATGGGTGATGGATACAAAATACTGGTGGTGGAAGATGATGAAAGCATGCGCGATTTTCTGGAGCTGCTGCTGACCAGGGAAAATTACCAGGTTTTTACAGCCAGAACCGGGAAACAGGCGGTGAACATGATCCAGAAAACCACCTATGATCTGGTTCTGGCAGATATCCGCCTGGGGGATATCACCGGCCTGGATGTGTTGAAACAGGTAAAAAAACAGCATCCCGACACCGTGGTCATCATGATTTCCGCTTACTCCACCACGGAAATTGCCGTAAAAGCCATGAATGAAGGGGCTTATGATTTTGTTCCCAAACCCTTTGACAATGATGAGCTGCGCCAGACCATCGCCCGGGCCCTGGCCCTCCAGACCCTGGATCAGGAAAGAGAACACAGAAGCTCCGAACTCAAGGACCAGCTGCATTTCAATCGGATCATCGGCAACAGCCCGGGCATGGCCGCCATTTTCAAGCGCATCCAGCAGATCAGCACCACCAAGACCAATGTGCTTGTTACAGGGGAGAGCGGCACCGGCAAGGAACTCATCGCCCGGGCCATCCATGAAAACTCCGACCGCAAGGACAAACCCTTTGTGGTGGTCAACTGCGGCGGCATCCCGGATACCCTCATGGAAAGCGAGTTTTTCGGCCATGTCAGAGGCTCTTTCACCGGGGCTGTGGTGGACAAAAAAGGCCTGTTCGAGACAGCTGACCAGGGCACGATCTTTCTGGATGAAATCGGGGAACTGTCCCCGCTGCTCCAGGTGAAACTGCTGCGGGCGGTCCAGGAAACCGCTTTCACGCCTGTGGGCGGTACCAGTGAAATAAAAGTGGATGTGCGCATAATTTCCGCCACCAACAAAAGACTGGAAGAGGAGGTGATTGAAGGCCGTTTCAGAGAAGACCTGTTCTTCCGCCTCAATGTCATCCCCATCAAGGTGCCGCCCCTGCGGGACCGCAAAGGGGATGTGGCCATCCTGGCCCAGCACTTTGCGGAAAAATATTCCCGAAAAATGGGCAAGGATATTGTGAAGCTGTCGTCCTATGCCATCGATTTTCTCAACAAATACTCGTTTCCCGGCAATGTCCGGGAGCTGGAAAACCTGATTGAACGCTCGGTGGCCCTCTCCTCCACCAACATCATCCTGCCTGAAAGCCTCACCATTTCCATGCACAAAAAACGGCGGTGGATCGAGGTGGTGGAAGACCGGCGGTTCAACCTGGACGAGGTGGAGCAGGGTGTGGACCTGGATGAAATTCTGTCCACCATCGAGTCAGCCTACCTGAAAAAAGCCATGGAACTGGCCGGCGGCAACAAAAGCAAGGCAGCCGAATATCTCAACCTGACCCTCAGATCCATGCGCTACCGCCTGGACAAAGCCGCAATCGACACCTGATCACAACCGGATATATGCACCCATTCTTTTTATGAGTATTTTTGACCATGATCTAAAAAACAAATCTTTATATTTGACTTGCGTAAAAAATACAGATATATCATGAGCTATGAAAAAACGCTATCTGCAGGATCAAATCAAAAAAAATCATTCATTTGCCGGCCATCAATTTTTTGCAGGAATTTGTGTAATATGAGAAAAAAATATCTGTTCCCGTTCAAGAGGTGATGTTTTTTTCCTTTGAATCCGTGAAGTATCCGATCAGATAGTGATTGAACGCGTTCTTGACTTCAAAGTTTGGATAGGAAAGGGTATAGAATACCTG
This sequence comes from Desulfotignum sp., assembly GCA_046482705.1. GTDB lineage: Bacteria > Desulfobacterota > Desulfobacteria > Desulfobacterales > Desulfobacteraceae > Desulfotignum. Next base: position 1,619 of record JAWOEP010000322.1, on the reverse strand, counting down.
GTTGAAGATGGTTCTGGTTTTTTTGATGGTCAGGTATCCGGTCTGGAACATCAGCGATTCGATGGGGATATTGCCGCCATCAAAGGTGTTCAAGAGATGTTCGGACACCTCCAGGTTTTCCATGTCCGGCAGAAAATATTGTTTTTCCCGGATCATATCCACCAGAAACGTGGGAGTACCGGTCTCGAACCAGTAGTTTTTATATTGCCCGCCATTATCAAAGAACAGCAGAATGCTGGATGGATTGTAGACCGGTACTCCGGCAAAGCAATATCCATTGTACCATTTTGCCAGTTCCGTCAGGTCAACAGGGCCGTCGGATCCGCCCTTTGCCAGGTGTTCTTTGAAACCGGTTTCCACCTCCGCCCGGGTATAGCCGCAGATGGTGCCATATTCCGGGGAAAGGGTAATATCTCTCAGATTGTTCAACTCTGAACACAGGTTTGTCTTGCTGAATTTGCTCACCCCGGTGAGAAATGCAAACTTGATGTGTTCATCCGCATCCTTGATCGCGGAATAGAATCCCCGCAAGGTGTCTCTGACAGACAATGCCGTGTCTTCATCGGTGATATTGTCCAGAATCGGCTTGTCATATTCATCCACCAGCACCACCACCGGCATCTGATATTTTTCATGGCAGGCATCGATGAGACCCCTGAAATAATTGCCGATGGTTTCCCTGTTTGCCGCAGTAACCCCGTTGTCCTTTTCATTTTTCTGAAGCAGCCCTGCAATGGTTTTCTCAAGATGCTCGGATGACTGACATACATCCCCGCCAAAGCTGATTTTGATCACCGGATATGCTTTATCCCAGTCCCATTTGTCATACACAAACAGGCCCTTGAACAGGTCTTTTTTTGCTTCGAACAAACATTTCAACGTATCCAGAAACAGGGATTTGCCGAACCGCCGGGGCCGGGAAAGAAAATAATAGGTCCCCTGTTCAGCCAAGGCTAATGCCTGTTGTGTTTTGTCTATATACAGATAAGGATCTGTTCTTATTTTTTCAAAACTCTGAATGCCTAAGGGCAGCTTTTTCATGGTCACTTCCCCTCCAGGGATTCATCGGTTACCTGTTCCCACTCAAAAGATGTGATATTTCTTTTTTCCGTTGAAAATTCGATGCCGATGAGAAAAATGCGTTTTCCGTCTTCCTTATATTTTTCAAAGTAACGTTTTTCTTTGATCTGTGCCAGCGGGTTCTTGCGTTTGGATTGTCCATCCTGAACCACTTTGAATTCAAAGATATATATTTTTTTGTGCCCGGGAAATTTCAGGGTCAAGTCCGCCCGGCCTTTGCTGGTGATATCTTCTGCGGTCAGATCCAGGCCGAGGCTGGCAAGAAAGGCATAGATCACGCTGACATAAAATCCTTCATAATGGGTCAGGTTCCCGTGGGCGGTGTAGGGGATGGCGGCAAAAAGGCGCTCGATCTGTGCCTTGAGGCCCGTGAAATCATCCTCAAGCAAGGTTTTGTATAAACGGGCATCTGGTTGAAACCGATGTTCCGTGAAGTATCCGATCAGATATTGATTGAACGCGTTCTTGACTTCAAAGTTTGGATAGGAAAGGGTATGGATCACTTGGTTGAAAATGGTGGCGGTTTTTTTGATGGTCAG
>JAWOEP010000194.1:0-35753 GCA_046482705.1 Desulfotignum sp. | reverse complement strand
CATGACGTCCGGCGTCTGGTTGAGCCGGTGGTTCGGCATTTCTATGCTGTTTGACGGGACATTTCTTGGTAGGAGAATTCCCAAAGCCCAGCATTGTCTTTTGCATGTTCAATAGTCATGCTGACAATGTTGCCCTTTTCATCAATGTCAATATAGATATTTTCGCTTATCTCTTTTGTCTCCTGGACCGCATTTTCTGTAAATTCTATGTGAGCTGTATCGGTGTCGGAAAAATATTTCACTTTCATGTCTCATTCCTCCTTAAAGGATCTATCAAAAAAAGCATTATGCACTGTTTCACCATCATCAAGCAAAATAACCCGCAAATATTTTCCAGCTTCTTTTATTCTCGCCCATTTTCTGATCCTACCATCGGATTGTACTTCAACTTTTGCAGGATTCTCAACAACTGTCTTGATCCAATCCTCCTTAATATGAGCGCGATCCGGACGTTTTCTTGTATAATCAAAATATTGTGTTGTTTTCATTTGTCAAAATCCAATCAGATTATTGGTTCCGAACAGGTTGATGTGTGGTTCTGTTTATCCTGTATATTTGAATGATATTTGACCATATTAAAAAAACCTCAGCCATCTTGCAACCATCATCTCTGAACCAATCGACCATATCAGGTTTTGAATTCTAATGGTATCCCAAAATAAATGAACCAGGAAATTGTTAACCTTCGGATAATTATCTGCAACTTTGGCACCCACCCACACTACCAATCAGATCAAGTATTTGATAATAGGCGCACCACAACTTACTTGATTCCCGTGTTTAAACAGTCTGCAAAATATTTTTTTCAAGGTTCGATTATCCGTGAAAGATTCTTTTCCAATATTTTAAACAAATCCCGATTATTTCCAAAAAATGATTTTTCTGATGCAGTATTCCAAGTTTTTCCACGCAGTTTGGATACATCGAGTCTAAATCCTACTGCGATGCTTATTTTTTGAGCATAAACACGAATTGCGCGCCCATTTCCATCTAAAAATGGGTGTACTGCATTAAGTTCACTTACGATTTCAGAAAGTTCTTTTGAAAACTCTTCAATGCTCATTCCCTTAAATTCTGAAATAGCGAATGATTTTGTTATTCTATCAATTTCTTGATTAATGAATTCTGGTCTGCAAAAAACGCTTATCCCCTTTTCGATGGGAACATCTCTGAATTCGCCAGCCCAATCGTATACATCCTGTAAGGTATGGGCATGGATTTGTTTCATATGGCCAGTCGATAAATCGCCATCAGGAACAGTATCTAAACGTGCAAGAAAGGATAAAAGCTCGAAACGATCGAGGTCTTTTTGGTTTGTAATTCCTGGCTTATTCTTTAATATATTTGTGCCGGGAATTAAATGAAATTTTGCAACTTTGTATCGTTTCAAAGATTCATCCTTTTTTTGATTTCTTTTATCATTTCATCTGGATTCAAACCTTGATTGACCATATTTTCCATAAACTTTTTATCCTCATGAGTAATATGCAGATTTTCAACAGCACAAGATGCATACCCCTCTCTCAAGGTCAAAAGACGACTTTTAATAACTTTTCTATCCAACAATCTATTGTCTTTTCTTTTCATTTGGACCTCCGCATTCAATATTTTAAAATCCATCTTATTGAATTATTAAGGGCTATTTCCCGGTTTTCAATATTTGAACTTTCTATTCCAGCAAAATATTTTTTTTTGTTTTCATGAATAACAACCCCCTGAACTAAAGTTCGCTTCTTGAATTGCTTAATCCAATCAAATAACGTTGGGTATCTCATATATAAATCATGTCGAATAGTTGAAACATCCATTCTATCAAGCATGAATTCTTTTGAGAGCTTATAATCAGAAAATCCAGAAATAACTGCTAAGAATAATTCATTAGTATTCAATTCTTTCATGAGAGGGTGGGTCTCCATATACTGATTAATCCTATTCTTCCAATCCATATTCAAATTTGAGTCTTGGACAATATTTTTTATAATATCAATTGATTTTTCTTCACATCTGAAAAATATTTTTATTTCAGATGTGAAACAATCTTGAATTTTGTCAATCCCTCTAATTCCAAATATATCTGGACTAATTGATGAAACAACCCCATAAGAAAGTTTTGTTTGATTAAAAAGCGGATAAATTTTCTCACTTTTTACCCGTTTTAATATAGCGTCGATTTTTTTAAGCTGACTTTGAATTGTTTTATATTTTACTATTAGTTTCAATTCCGATTTGGTAATAGCGAGTTGTTTCAGTAATGATAAAGTAACCCTTTTTGACCCGATAAAATGTTGGAGATCCAAATTTTTATTCAATACTATCGAAAGCTCTTTTTGAGAATCAATATCAAATTCCAGTCCGATTTTATCATATACTGCCTTCTTTATTTCCAAGGATTTTGAAACAATATCAGAACGAATATTTTCTAATTTGTTAACGTTTACAGATACACCTTCAAATTCCAGATTTCCCAATTGTCTGATTAGCGGAAGAGTATCGTTAAAATATTGATCCCTAATTTCTTTTTTCTTTAGTTCATCGTTAAGCTGGTAATATAGTTGTAAAGTAACATCCGCATCCTCACAACCATGCTTCACAATCTGTTTAAAGGGAAGATCAAGAAATGTCTGGCGTTTATCAACTATTTCATTATACGATTTAATTTCTTTACCAAGTAATTTTGAAGACAGATGTTTCAAATTAAAGAACGTCCAGTCCCCGAAACATTCATATGCTGCCAAGAGAGTATCAAAATATATATTTTTGATATTGATGCCATTCCTCCGGAGCAGCAAATAATCGTACTTTATGTTATGTCCGATACATTTAATTGATGCATTTACAATTCTGTTTATGCAAGAAAGAACATCTTCACATGTAATGTCTTTAAGGTCTTCTTCGATCAAAGGTAGAAAGTAAGCTTCCCCTTTTTTCACAGAAAAGGAGACACCGAATAATGTTGCATGACGGGGGTCTTTATCATCGCTCTCAGTATCGATTGAACATAATTCAGATGACAATAGCAATTTTTCAATTTTTTTAAGATTTCTTAAATCAACCACAGCTCTATATGAATTTGATTCTGATTTGCCTGTTGTTATTTTCAGGTTGATTTTAGGTGGCGGTTTCAGCAGTCTTGTCAAAGAATAAAATCCATAGGCCTCCAATATGGATACCGTTTTGTCATTGTCCAAATTTAACGACCAGTCTTTAATTGTTGTAGTGGATTTTCCCCAATCATTATGGATTTTTAGTTCTGTATACTTGGTTAAAAATGAATCGTCACTTTGTGATAACTTCTTTTTTATTGCTGGTGTAATTCTATCCAGGTTGAGATAAATATTATCAAGGTCTCCAAACAACTCAATCAGCCGAATAGCCTGTAACTTTGTCAAATTCATTGAAGTTGAACCTTCAGTCAATGCTAAAAATGTAGGAATGTTTATTGGCATAACTCCGAATTTTTGCTTTACTGCGCTTGGTGACATACAAAGAATAGTTTTTGAATCAGACGGAATGACAATTGAAATCTTATCGCTTGCCATTAGCAATAATTTTTTATCAGGTGAGACAATATATGATACCTTGTCTGATAACTGGTGACAGGTTTCTAATATATTTTGATTCTTCTGATAAATGTGTGGAACTTCTAATTCATTGATGAAATTGATAACCTGTAAAACATTTTCTTTTGATGTTTCCGCAACGGAATCTTTACAAAAAATTAGTATTCCGCTGCTAATTCCAATTGCTTTTCGAATTCTAAGAAAATCTCTTAAAAAACCATATAGAAAGGTGGTATCGACACCGTCTTTTGCAAATAGCGGTGCACCGAAAAATGTACTATGTGTATTTCGAAGGATAAAGGTAGTATCGACACAAAAATTTAGTTTGTGAGTTACCATACCCTGTAATCACCGGATTTAATATTATTGTAATTCAAAAAGAAATCTACCTCCCAAATTTTTTTTCCTGCACGTTTGGGGTTGTTTATAAAGTAATCATTTCTTTCCTTAAAATGGGTTGATATGGCAAGCTTCATTTCTTCTGGAGACCGATAATCAGAGTGATGAACAACGGCTCTCTTCATACCACTGAAAATTGATTCAATCACATTAAGAAATTGAGAGCTGGTTGGTAATGGAATGAATTCAATCATGGGTCCTTCTCCAATATCCCTCGTTGCCTTATTGAATTTATCCAACCAACCATTTAACTCATTGGAACTATGCCATGATGCGGCATCCCAAGTAATGAATAATTTAGAATAATTTTGATATTGATTATAAAGAATCTCTATTAAATCTATCATTGCAATAGTATCTTTCGACTTTCCAAAACTCCAGCTCAATTGATTTGTAGTCGCACTTAACGCCGCAGATAGTGTTATAGATCCCTTATGTATTTGAACTTTTGGTACTCTATAATCATTTCCCTTTTTAATGTAACATCTACCCCCATATTTTTTTACACGCAATGGGCCTAATTCATCTATGAAAAAAAACATTTCATTTGATTTGAGGGATTGTAATGTTCTTAGCAGTAGTTCAACTTTTTCTTGATAGTAAGGATCTGGGCTTGTAAGTACTTTTTTGGCTTTCTTCATTTTATAGCCAGCTTTATTAATTAAACCTCCAACTGTACTAATCCCAATTCTATCCCCATATTTTTCTTCGTATATAGTCGCAATGCTTTCTCGATTCCAATTGCTTCTGTTAATACCGAATGATTTGGGTTTCTGGTGTAAAATTTCAATAATTCGTTTGGATTTAAGTTTCGATTGTTCGCTTCTTAGGTTTTTTTTGTCCGTTCTCCTTGATTTTTTTGCCATCAATCGCTTAAATCCATAAGCATTAAAAATATTAATCCAACTTTTGATTTTATCAACAGATCTTTCAATTTTTTCTGAGAGTTCTTCTATTGTCAATCTGTCATTTTCTAAAATAACAACAGCTTTTTCCCATTTTCTTTTATCTTTAGATCGTCTCCATTTTTGAAGGGTATCAAAATCCCTTTCCTGTATAAAACGCACTCGCCATTTTTTTTCGCTGTAATATTTTATTTTCTTGTTTAGCATATTAGCAGGGGTAGAATAATTAAATTGAAAAGTTGGGAGTCCATCAATCCATAGAGGGTATTGAGAGATATTGCTGCCTTTGAAAGCGATTAAAAAGGCTGCTTTATTATAGGCACCTGTAGCCGTTTCAGATAAAAGCGTCAGACAAAAATTATGCTTATCGCCGAAATCATAAATATAGTGAAAAGACTCATCTTTATTAATTAAAAGTTCTCTGAATGGAACATCACAGGATAAATATGTTCCGTCAAAATTTTCAACAACTAACTCATCCATACCAAAGAAAGCATATTTAATACCCTTGACAATGAATAGATAAAGATGAGGATCATTCCAATCTAATATTTTTTGAATGATAAAATTTAAATTTTCTAACGTTATTGTGCCTGGTACTTTAAAATCTCTATGCCACTTTTCTTTGTCATCGAAATCATTTGCAAAACCGCCTAAATATTGTATACGAAGGGCACACTTCATATGTTTGTTTTTCATTTTTTGCCATTCGTAAGCGTGCTTCACCATTCCCTGTAGTCCCCGGCCTGAATATTAGTGTAATCTTGAAAAAAATTAATATCCCAAATTTTATTTCCGGCTCGTTTGGGATTGTCGATAAAATGACAATTTCTTTCTTGAAAATGCAGAGATATGGCTTTTTTCATTTCAATCGCCAATCGATAATTAGAGTGATGAATAACAGCCTTTTTCATACCGCTGAAAACAGCTTCAATTACATTCAAGAACTGCGAGCAACTTGGTAATGGCACAAACTCAATGTAGGGACCGCATCGCAATTTTCCCGTTTCGTTGTTAAATTTATCCAACCATTCTAATAACTCATTCGAGCTATGCCATGATGCAGCATCCCAAGTAATAAACAGTTTGGATTTATAGTGATGTTGATTAAAAAGAACCTCAATTAAATTTATCATTGAAGAACTATCTTTTGATTTTTCATATAGCCATGAGATTTGATTTGTCTTTGCACTCAATGCAGCGCTAAGTGTAATTGATCCCTTTGGTTTCTGATTTTGTGGTGTCGTTAGAGTTTCTCCCTTTTTAACATAGCATCTGCCACCATATTTTTTTACACGAAGTGGCCCTACCTCATCTATGAAAAAGAATTCTTCATCTTCTGCAAGAGAGCTTAATACCTTTAATAATAATTCTACTTTTTCTCTGTAATCAGGATCTGGACTGGTTAAAACCGTTTTTGCTTTTCTGATATTGTAATTAGAATTTTTTAAATATCTTGAGATTGTGTTTTTGCTAATTTCTTCTTTAAATTCGGCTTGATAGGCTTCGGCCAGTGTTTTCAAAGTCCAGTTGCTTCTATTAATTGCAAAATTTTTTGGTTTTTGATGTAAAATTTCGAGTATTCTTTTTGTTCTTCGTTGAATTATTTTGTGCCGCTTGCTTTCATCTCTTTTTTTTCTTTTTGTATCTAATCCCTCCATTCCAAAAGCATTAAATGTATTTATCCATTTGGCAATTTTCTTTTCTGGGCATTCAATTTTTTCAGACAAACATTGAATGCTAAGATTCAAATTCAAATTTTCAAGTATAACAACAGATTTCTGCCATCGTTTTTTGTCATTTCCCTTTCTCCACTTTTTCAACGTAGCATAATCATCTTGATGGATAAACCTTATTAAGCCTTTATATAGTGCAGAATAATCTTTGTAAGTGATGTAATCAAACAACGACGAATGTGGTATGTTTTTGTTAAATTCGAAAAATGAATTCTGGCAAATGTCAGGATATTGTTCTATATTTTTTCCATTGAATGATAATAATTTGGGAAGAGATGTTTTTTGAGTATAGGGTATTTCTTCAATTGTATTTATTCGCAATGAAAATTGTTGATGATCTCCAAAATCATATTCATAAAAGAATTGTTCATTAATCTTTAACTGTAAATCTTTCAATTTAACATCGCACGATACATATTTTTTTTCTGAAAAATCTAAAATTATTGGGAAGTCAAATCCCATAAACGAATGTGATATACCTTTTATCCGAAATATATAAAGATGTGTTGCATCCCAATCTAAAATTCGTTGTATTATATCATTTAACTCTTCCAGAGTAATTGTATCAGAAATTTGAAATGTCCTGTCCCACTCATATTTATCAGTGAATTGTTCGCCGAACCCTCCTAAGTATTTTAATTCTAAAGTATATGAATACAATTTTCTCATTTTTCAACTCTTGATGAAGGTTTACAGCGCGCAAAACATTATAAATCAAATTTTCAAAGCAACCAATAAAAATATTCAAAACCTCATGACTGGTTGAAACGAGCCTAAATGGTAAGATTTTAGGGTTCCAAAATGATATAAAGGATCCATGATTTAGTTTTCCAGTGTTCACTATTAGGAAAGACTAACTATTGCAGATATTGCAACAATACTAGATACCATAAAAAATCAACCATCCTCTCGATATCATTGATTCTTGCAGAAAACAACCATATCTTCATATTATCTTTTAAAAGCGCCACCCGACTCCACATAAAATTTTATTTCTACACCGAAAAGCGCCTCATCACCAAAGCATTTATTCTTGACAGAACCTCACTGCTGCCATAAAAAACCCAGGAGTGCATAGTCTCGCCGGCGCAAGACCTGGTTGATCATTACATGCTTCAGAATCATGACAAAGGCATACTGATGGCTGACCTGTGCCAGCAGCACCAGGCAGGATCCAAAGAATGCGGCCGAAGAATTTTTCCCAAGGAGGTTTGAAAAAACACGACACCCAAGTGTGAGCGCTGCGGCGCATCCGGGCTATTGAAGGAAACGTCATGCCGGACCTGCCGGGGTGGTCATGACCTGTGTGGGCTGTGCCGGGAGACAGATGAATACTGTTACTTCTGTGAGAGCAGCAGGTGTTTCTTGACGGATCCGGTTCAAAGAAAGATGAAAGGATGAAAACCATACAGGATGTGAAAAACCAGTTCCATGCAGAACTGCAACAATGGTTCCGGAAACAATGCGAGAACCCTTGGGACAGATATCATCTTAATTATCTTGAATCATCTCCCGGTCATGACGGCGGTCTGCTGATCTGTAAAGATCCGCCTGAAAACTCTGAATATAAATTGGCAACACCGGAGGCAATCTTCCGGAATCTATCCATCGACCAGAACATGGTGCATTTTCACAGTGTATTGATGCGGCTGCCGGTCCTGAGTGTTGAATAAGCGGCCGCTCTGCATGGAACATATGAAATCATGGCGTGGGGGATGTAGGCTTTGATTTGTCCGTGTCATTGGCGGCGGATCTGTTGCGGGTGTTTTTTCGGGGTGTAAATAATCCGACTGACCATCGGCGCCGCATCAGGCCCCTGTATGACCTGGGGGCTTTTTTTGTGCTCCAAAATGGACATACTCCTTGAAAAGTGGTGGGGCTATAGCCCGGCAGGTTTGAAAGTATGCAATGTGGGGGGCAGGGTCGGCGGTGGGTTGGAATCTGGTCATAGTCTGGATCAGATCCACATGGATGCAATGGGTGGTCAGGTCGGTTTTATATTCTGTTTCGACGATATAACGATGGATACCAGGGCACCCTGGGGCAGATCTGTGAAAATGCCCACCAGGTGGTGGGTGGTCTGGCCCTTCCAGTTTTGTTTGAGATATGTGCAAAATTGAGCCGATGTTGCCGGGCAGATCCGGGCGGGAAGAAAGCTGAAAATTCAGCCGTCCTGTTTTTTGCATCCGGGGTGCAATTATTCCGGGAGGACCCCGCAAAATTGCGGAGATGTTTCTCCGATGTGACCACCTCAAAATTGAGGCGGTTGATTTTCCTGAAGCTGGGCCGAAAAATCGGCCGGTCTGTTTCCAGGGCAACGGGCTTAAAATTGAGCAGGTTCATTCTGACCCCCAAAATGGGGTGAGCAGACACCACATATTGAAATCCTGTGGAGTATCCCCGTGTGAAAATATTTCTGTGTGATGTCAGGATCATCTACCCGGACCTGGAAGTGTGGAGCCGGGTTCTTTGTGCCTGGATGATTTTTTCCATAAAAAAAATGGCCATCTTTTGGCCATCTTTTTGGATTCATGTTTTCTTATTTTTCTGTAAGTCGTTGATTTTACTGGTGGGCCGTCAAGGGATCGAACCTTGGACCTACTGATTAAGAGTCAGTTGCTCTACCAATTGAGCTAACGGCCCGCTGAATTTCAACAAAAGGCAAAATACCAGCCGGAAAACCGCTTGTCAATGGTTTTTTCAACTGCAGAGGCAAACAAACCGGTTGACCGGTTAAAAGCAGGTTTGGTATAGTTATAAATTTATGTAACATGCCACCATCCAGCCCGGTCTGGATACCACACTTTTAGATGTCAGGAGAAACCATATGATATTTTCAAAATCTTGGGCTTTGTTTGATGAGGCAAAAGACCTTATTCCCGGCGGCGTTAATTCTCCGGTCAGGGCCTGCGGCTCCGTGGGCGGAAAACCGCTGTTTATTGAAAAAGGGGACAAAAGCCGGCTGTATGATGCAGACGGTAATGCATTCATTGATTATGTATTGTCCTGGGGACCTTTGATCCTCGGGCACCGGCCGCCGGCTGTCATCCAGGCCCTTCGGGAGGTGCTGGAAACCGGTACCAGCTTCGGGGCGCCCACCCATCTGGAAACCCGGCTGGCACAGATGGTAACCCGGATGGTGCCGTCGGTGGACATGGTGCGGATGGTCAATTCCGGCACTGAAGCCACCATGAGCGCTTTACGCCTGGCCAGGGGATTTTCCGGGCGCGATATTGTCATCAAATTTGACGGCTGCTACCACGGCCATGCCGACACCCTGCTGGTGGCGGCCGGATCCGGGGTGGCCACATTAGGTATTCCTGGCAGTCCGGGTGTTCCCGAGTCGGTTGTCCAGAACACCTTGTCATTGCCGTATAATGATATTGATGGCTTCATACAGGTGATGAAGCAGAAAGGGGATCAGGTGGCCGGGGTGATCCTGGAGCCGGTGGCAGGAAACATGGGTATGGTGATGCCTGAAGAGGGCTTTCTGGAAACCCTGAGACAGGAGACCGAAAAATACGGTGCTTTACTGATTTTTGACGAGGTCATGACAGGATTTCGGGTAGACAAAGGCTCTGCCCAGGGACTGTTCAACATTACACCGGATCTGACCTGCTTTGGCAAGATCATCGGCGGGGGGCTGCCTGTGGGGGCCTATGGCGGCAGGCGGGATATCATGGCCCGGATAGCCCCCACAGGATCCATTTACCAGGCCGGTACCCTGTCAGGCAATCCTCTGGCCATGGCAGCCGGTATTGCCACGTTGACCGCCCTTCAGGAGGACGGGGTATATGAGACCCTGAACCACCGGACCAAGGCCCTGATGGAAGGACTCCAGGCAGCTGCAGATGGCGCAGGTATTGCCTTTCAAAGCGGGCATGCCGGTTCCATGGCAGGGTTTTTCTTTAATGAACGCAAAGTGCGAAATTTTGAAGATGCAAAAACCAGCGATCTGGAAAGGTTTGCCGCGTTTTACAGGGGCATGCTCCAAAAAGGTGTGTACCTGGCGCCATCCCAGTTCGAGGCCTGTTTTGTATCCCTGGCACACACAGACGAGGATATTGCAGACACCATTGCCGCTGCAAAATCGGTAATGGCGGATCTTTAATCCATGTCCCCCCTCCATAAGATCCACCTGACAGCTGCCTGCGGTACCGGTATGGGCACCCTTGCCTGTGTTTTAAAACAAATGGGATATGAAGTCACCGGTTCAGATCAGCATGTGTACCCGCCCATGAGTGATTTTCTGGCTGACAGCGGGATACCGCTTTTAAACGGGTTCGGCCCACAGAATCTGGCCCATGATCCGGATCTTGTCATTATCGGAAATGCGGTCACCCGGGATAACCCGGAAGCACAGGCTGTGCTGGAGCGCGGTATACCCTATCTGTCCATGCCCCAGGCTGTGAACCGGTTTGTTGCAGCCGGGAAAAAAATTATTCTGGTAACCGGGACCCACGGCAAGACCACCACTGCTTCCATTATGGCACATATCCTTGCAGCAGCCGGACTGGATCCCGGCTTCCTGATCGGCGGCATCCTCAAGGATTACCAGTCCAGCTTCAGGATCGGTGCAGGTGATTACATGGTGATTGAAGGAGATGAGTATGACACAGCCTTTTTTGACAAAGGTCCCAAATTCATGCACTATGACCCTTTTATTACCATTATCACCGGGGTGGAATTTGACCATGCTGATATTTTTAAGGATCTGGACCATGTGAAGACGGTTTTTGCCGGACTGGTTAAAAAAGTGGCGGACAAAAGCCATGTCATCGCTTATAGAGGCAGCCCCCATCTCATGGATGTCCTCAATAATGATGCCAGAAATGTTATCACATACGGAAAGGGTGCAGACTGGTCATTTGCTGCTCCTGTACACCATGATTTTTTTACCCGTGCCCGAATCCAGGGTCCGGACACATCCTATGAAATTGAAACCCGGCTGCAGGGGGAGCACAACCTTCTGAATTTTACAGCCTGCGCAGCTGCAGCCGATATCATTGGTGTAGACACCGCATTGATTCAAACGGCCATGGCCTCTTTTTCCGGTATCAGGCGCCGCCAGGAAATCCGGGGAGTTAAAAACCGGATCACGGTGATGGATGATTTTGCCCATCATCCGACAGCGGTCAAAGAAACCATTCAGGCGGTCAAGCCCTTTTACAGCAAAGGCCGTGTTATTGCCGTTTTTGAACCCCGTACCAACACCTCCATGCGCACTTTTTTCCAGACCAGCTACCCCCCGGCTTTTAAGCAGGCTGATCTGGTTTGTATATGCAATCCTTGTGTGAAAAAAAAGATTCCGGAAAACGAACAGCTGTCCCACCAAAAACTGGTTTCAGACATTAACAATCTAGGGGTTGAAGCCCATCATTTTGCTGATGTACAAAAGATGCTGGCATTTTTGTCACCCAGGCTTGTCCCGGAAGATCTGGTATTGATCATGTCCAACGGAGGATTTGATAACATCCATACCAGACTGCTTGAGATGATTAAATGAAAAAAAACTGGTATCGCCTTGTCTGTATCGGAATCTGTCATATAGTATTATACATCTACATGGTTCCCCGGGTTATTTATCCGTGGTTTGGAAAGCAGGGCGTTGTGATTGCAACCGTTCTGGCCTTGGGGATTTCCATTGCAATTATCGGAAATGTATGGTTCCGGAAAAAAAAGAGGTATTGAGGAGATAATAATAATGACACAAGCCGATCTTAAGATCGAATGGGATCCCACATTCAGTGTGGATGTCCAGGAAATAGATAATCACCAGAAAAAAATGTTTGATCTTTTTAATGAATTGATAGATCTGAAACAAAAAAAAGCGGATCCCAAAGCTGTTGCCAATTTGATTTCTGAAATCAATGATTATGGAAAACTGTATTTTTCTGCGGAGGAAAAAATTCTGCGGAAAAGAAAATATCCTGACCGGGAGATCCATTCCAGGGCACATCGCCGGTTCATCAGAAGCGCCATCAGCCTGCGGCGTGAGATTGCAGAAGATATCGCAAACCTGACCATGGACACTATACTGGAACTGCGAAACTGGCTTGTGGATCACATTAAAACCAGTGATTCCTTATATGTACCGTTTTTAAGAATTCATCAATATATCGACGACACCATGCAAAAAAATTAAAGAAGAATGCCATGTGTGACGATATTGATAATCAGGTTATGGTTAAAGGTGCAATACTAATCTGAAACTATATGGAAAACATCATGGTATTTGATTATAAAATATTACCGGTTAAGGACGAAGCCATTGATGCTCCTTACAGGATCCGGGGTTTTTCCGAGCGAAGAAGAACTGTCACCCGCAAATTCCGCAGGGACCGGCGAAAAGCCAGGGCAGACAGAAGGAGCAGTGTAAGAGAAGGCATATTTGTGGAACTTTCCTTTAAAAACAATCGCAGAAAGGGTGTGGACAGAAGAAATGTGTCTGGTGACAGAAGACAAGCCACCAGAAAGTCCGCTGTATACCCGACATATTCCAGATAACAAAACAAGCGTAAACAAGGATAACCCCCGCAGCACCTTGTAAAAAGGTGCTGTTTTATATTTCAGACGTTATCTTCTTTCAATGAAATCCTTTCCCTTTTTATCTTTCAGCAGCAGGGCATGAGAGAATCGCTTTCTGCCATGGACAGTTTCAGGACTTTATGTGTCCATAAAAAAGGGAATATGGAACATTACAAATTAATCATCTTTGTGAAAAGATTTTGCGCAAGTTTTTTGATTCTGGTATAAGGGAGCGGTTTTAAAAAAAACTGGTTATGGTCGCTGCCAATGTATCAGGCCTTTTGGCCAGTGAACTGGAAAGCAATACCGCTGATCCGGTGTGAAAAAACAACCTGACAATGAAAGAAAAAAAGTGAAAAACAAAGACACCATCCCCCGGCAGATATGGGAATTTTTCTGTTCTGTCAAACTGACGGTTTATACCCTGGTACTGCTGGCTGTCACTTCCATCATCGGAACAGTGGTGCTCCAGAATGGAACCCCCCGCCAATATATCGATCTTTACGGACAAGGTATGTATAACCTGATAAAGGTTTTTCATATTGATGATATGTACCATTCCTGGTGGTTTCTGTTGTTACTGGTGCTTTTGTGCATCAACATTGTTGTCTGTTCGGTGGAAAGGCTTTCATTGATATGGAAAATTATTTTTCCAAAACAGATCCGGTTCAATCCTGACCGGTTTTTGCAGACCAAAACAAAACAGACATTTGTTGCAGCCCAGGATACAGATCTTGTGGCTGCAGTTTGTGAAAAATGGCTGTCAAAACAGGTGGGACCTGTGCACAGGAAAAATGATGACAGCACCCGGATAATGTATGCGGAAAAAGGGCGGTGGACCCGGCTCGGGGTTTTTGTTGTACATGCCAGTGTGCTTCTATTGCTGCTGGGGGCTCTGATAGGCGCTGTTTTCGGTTTTAAGGCCAATGTCCGGATTGATGAAGGCGATCAGACCAGGACGGTGTTCACCGCGAAGACAAGAGAACCTGTTCATCTGGATTTTATGATCCGGTGCAATGAATTTGAAGTGAAATTTTATGATACCGGGGCTCCTGAAGAATTTCGATCCAATTTGACCATAATAGAAGACGGAAACGAGACACTTACCACAGATATCCGGGTCAACCATCCATTGCGCTACAAAGGGATCAATATATTTCAATCTTCTTACGGGACAGCATCCCCCGGGGCAGCCGCAGTCACTGTTGCGGACAACAACACCGGACAGGAAATCACCCGTACCATGCAGGTGGGTGAAACCATAGCCCTTCCCGATGATGCAGGCAGTTTCCAGCTCCAGGGATTTTTGCCCCATTTTGATTTCAGGGGCCGCAACCTGGGTGAGGCCTTTTTCGGCAAGGTGAACCTGAAGGGAAAACAAGAATTCCAGATCGGTCTGCCCATGCAGTTTCCCACCTTTGACAAAATGCGCAAAGGCAGATTTTCTTTCTTTGTCAAAGAATTTGAAAAAAAATACTATACCGGCCTCCAGGTCACAAAAGATCCGGGCGTATGGTATGTATATGCCGGTTTTGTTCTCATGATATTTGGTTGCTGGGTGACCTTTTTCATGTCCTACCAGTCTTTTCTCATTGCCCTTTATCCCCTGGATGGCGGTGGCACACGCATCCATCTGGCAGGCAGGACAAACCGCAGCGCACAGAACCTGAAGCTGAAACTGGCAAAAATGGCAACCCATCTGCAAAATCAATTTAAAAAAGGTTAATGAATATGAACAGTTCCTTTGCATTATCCTCAACCACTTTTATTTATGGACTGGCCACGGTTTTTTATATAGGATCCTTTGCCTTTAAGAAAAAAATGCTGGCAAAAGCTGGTTTTTTTACACTGGTTACAGGCTTTGTGTTCAATACGGCAGGAATCGGGCTGCGATGGGTGGAATCCTATCAAATGGGGTATGGCCATGCCCCGTTTTCCAATATGTATGAATCTCTGGTCTTTTTTTCCTGGACCATTGCACTTTTGTTTATTTTTGTGGAACTAAAGTACAAGGAACAGGGGTTCGGCGTATTTATTTCTCCTCTGATATTTCTGGCCATTGCCTATGCCTCTTTTGATCCTGGTATCAGCTCGAAAATAAGTCCATTGATCCCTGCGTTGAAAAGTAACTGGCTCATTGCCCATGTCATCACCTGCTTTTTGGGATATGCCGGCTTTGCAGTAGCCTTCGGATTCAGCATCATTTATTTTATCAAACCCGGTCAGCCGGCCAAAGGTGCCATTTCCGGCCGGCTGCCTGCCTGGGAAGTCATTGACGAACTTACCTACCAGATGGTAGTGTTCGGGTTTTTGTTTTTGACCATCGGCATTATTACCGGGGCGGTATGGGCCAATTCAGCCTGGGGAAAATACTGGTCCTGGGATCCCAAGGAAACCTGGTCCCTGATCACCTGGTTTGTTTATGCCATCTTCATGCACCTGCGCCTGATGCGGGGATGGCACAGCCGCAACCTGGCTCTGGTTTCCATTGTGGGCTTTGTGGCGGTGTTGTTCACCTATTTCGGGGTGAACTACCTGCTTTCCGGTCTGCACAGTTATGGGTAGAACCCTGGAGTCAAAAATACTTTCACATCCATTTTCAACCCATGAAAATGGATGTGAAAGTATTACGGCCTCCCTTTTTCCCTCCTTTTATCTTCCTTTATACCCGCCTCATTTTATCTTGACAACAAATTCAGATATTACTATAGAATAACGCGATTATGCTGTTTGGAACTGATTGCAGCCGACCCGAGCTGTGTCGGATGCAAAAAAATAATATAGGTCCGGGTGGGTGCCTGGATAAAATGGTTATAGTAAACATCAACATTTTAACATTGATGGAGTTTTCATGAGTGAAATAGAAAACAAAACAGAACATGGTTCCATGGATGGTACAGACGAATGTGCTGCCGGTGATCCAAAAAATGACACAGGCCTGGGGCTGGGTGTCATTTTTTTTATTTTGGCATTTTTGATATGCTTTTTATCCGGCTGGCTGCTGTTTCCCAAGCTGCTGTATTCCAAACACGAGCAGCCCTTTAATTTTGATCATGCCCTGCATGTAGAGGAAACAGGTGACTGTGAATCCTGCCATTATCTCAGAGAAGATGGTACCTTTTCTGGCATCCCCAAAACAGAATCCTGCCTGGATTGTCATACAGATGAACCCATGGGTGAAACAGAAGATGAGGCCATTTTTGCGGCAGAGTATGTGGCAAAAGAGCGGGAGGTTCCCTGGTATGTGTATGCAAAACAACCGGATTGTGTTTATTTTTCCCATGCAGCCCATATCAAGGCAGCCGGCATGGACTGCGTAACCTGCCATGGCCACATCGGTGAATCCACTTCTTCCAGGCCTTATGAAGAAAACAGGCTTACCGGTTACAGCCGTGATATCTGGGGAAAAAATATCTGGGGGATCAAGAAAAATTCCTGGGACAGTATGAAGATGGATGACTGCGCAGTGTGCCACCAGGAAGAAACCGGCCATAAAGGGTATTGTTTCCAGTGCCACAAATAAACCAAACACAAGAATTGCAAACTTTATAGAGGATTTATATATGAAAGTTGACAGAAGAAGCTTCTTGGGATTGGGACTGGGCGCGGTTGCAGGTATTGCAATCTCCCCTGTGGGGGCCAAGCTGACAGATGATTCTTCCATCTGGACCCAGAACTGGCCCTGGACTCCTGTTCCGCCTGATGGAAAAATATCCTATGACCGATCAGTCTGTAACCTGTGCCCGGGAACCTGCGGCATAAAAATCAGAAAAATAGATGACAGGCCCGTGAAAATAGAAGGGCGCGACTCTTTTCCGGTGAATAACGGCGGCGCGTGCCTCCATGGCATTGCCGGGATTCAGTATCTGTATGATCCCAGCCGGGTGAAAACACCTTTGAAAAAAAACAAAGACCATTTTGAACCCATATCCTGGGAAGAGGCTATATCTCTGGTGGCAAAACGACTGGGAAAACTCCGGGAAAAAGGGTCCCCTGATACCCTGGCCTGCATCACTGATACGGATCAGGGGTCGGTTGCCGGGCTGTTCAGCCATTTTCTGGCGGCTTTCGGCTCCCCCAACCATGTTACCATGCAAACCCTTGAATCCTGGCTGGCGCTGACCGCCCAGACCCTTCACGGCAGTGGCCATACCCTGGGGTTTGATCTGGACAATGCTGATTTTATTTTAAGCTTCGGGGCTGGTTTCATTGAAGGGTGGGGCTCTCCGGTTGCCTGTTTCAAGGCCAATGCCGGCCGCAAAAAAAGAGATGCAAAACTCTATCAGATCGAACCGCGGCTTTCCGCCACTGCAGCTGCAGCAGACAGATGGATACCCATCAATCCCGGTAAACAGGCAGATCTGGCCATGGCCATGTGCGGTATCCTGCTGCAGGAGAATTTGTTTGATCCGGAATTTGCCGCTGGATTCAAAGGCGGGCTCAACCGGTTCAACGCAATGGTGCAGCAAAAATACCCCTTGGAGCAGGTGGCAGCTGTTACCGGTATCAGTGCAGCCGACATCAAAAAGACTGCCATTGCTTTTGCAAAAGCAAAAATGCCGGTGGCCATTCCCGGCAAAGGCCGCGGGGACGGTGCCCAGAGTCTCAAAGAATTTGCAGCTGTGCAGACCCTCAACTGCCTCACCGGCAATATCAATAAAAAGGGCGGCACTTTTGTCAAGCCGGTCCATAACTATCTGACATTTCCCGATCCGGTTCAGGATACGGTGGCCCGAAAAGGGAGAGCCGGAAAAAAAATAGCAGCATCTGCACAGGAACTTGTGACCAAAATAAATCAATCTGATGCACCGGTGGTGGATACATTGTTTGTTTACAACGCCAATCCCTGCTACTCCCTGAATGAACCTGTGCAGGCTGTAAAAGCTTTTGAAAAGATTCCTTTTGTGGTCAGTTTTTCATCATTTATGGATGAAACCGCCCTGTCCTCGGATCTGATCCTGCCTGTTTCCACATTTTTGGAGCGTTTTGAAGATGTTCCTTCCAAAGCAGGGCTTGCCAGCTCGGTTGTCGGCCTGGCCCGGCCTGTGGTGGATACTGTGTTCAATACCCGCAGCCCGGGCGATGCATTGATCCGGCTGGCAAACGCCTGCGGGGGGGCCATGGCCCAGAGTTTTGAATGGGACAATTATGAAACCTGCCTCAAAAATCTGGTTCCCGGTATATGGAAGGCCTTGTCCAGGGACGGCTATGCCTTTATTTCACAAGAACCTCCCACCGGCAGAGTGGAGACCGATTTTGCTTTTCTTGCTGATAACCCGCCAACAATCCAGCCCCGGGGGGATTTTGACCTCACCCTTGTGCCCATAGACAATATGCGGGTGACCAGCACGGTACCTGCTTCCTCTCCTTTTGCCATTAAAACAGTCTCCGACCGGGTGATAAAGAACAAGGATATATTTGTGGAAATCAATCCTGAGACGGCAAAAGGATTAAAAAACGGGGGATTTGTTACCCTGACCACCCCTGCCGGATCTGCAAAAGTGCGACTTGATTTCAATGAAGGGATCATGCCGGGTGTCATTGGAATGGTCAAAGGTCTTGGGCACTGGTTTGACAACAAGTATGTTGCCGGCAAGGGCGTGAATGTAAATGAATTGATAAGCCCGGTAATTGAACCTGGTTCAGGACTGGATGCTGCTTTTGGAATCAAAGCCAGGATTTCAAAAGCCTAAATGGTGTTGACAAACTTTCAAAGAGGTTCTGATGATACAAGATAAAAAAGCACATATGTTCGGAATGGTTATTGATCTGGACAAATGTACCGGATGCGGTTCCTGTACGGTGTCGTGCATGGCTGAAAACAATATTCCGTTTAAGGAGGATGAGTCCAATAAAAAGGACACCCTCACCTGGATGCGGGTTTACAAGGTTACCAATGGCAAATCATTTCCAGATACCCAGACAGCTTATCTGCCCAGACCCTGCCAGCACTGCGGCGGGAAAGGAGACCATGGCCATTCCCCCTGTGTTACGGTGTGCCCGGCAACGGCCACTGACTACGGATATGACACCGGTATTGTCTCCCAGATCTATACCCGGTGTTTCGGATGCCGGTACTGCATGGCAGCCTGCCCCTACCACGCCAGGTATTTTAACTGGTGGGATCCGGTTTGGCCTGAAGGTATGGAAAAGTATCTGAGCCCCAATGTATCGCCAAGAATGCGGGGGGTCGTGGAAAAATGCAGTTTCTGTTACCACCGTTACCAGCTGGCCAGAGAACAGGCCTATTATGATGGAACCGATGAAATTGCAGAAGACGCATACCAGACGGCATGTACCACAGCATGTCCTGCCGGTGCCATCATATTCGGTGATCTGAACAATCCTTCCCACAAGGTTCACCAGATCGTTAAACCTGATCCGCATCCAGATCCCCTGAATCATGATGTGGTGAGAAAATCAAGAAATCCCAAGGTATTCCGGCTGCTTGAACGTCTGGGAACCAACCCCAAGGTCTATTACATGTCAGAACGGGAATGGATCAGAAAACTTGGGGACAGCTACCTGGAGGGTGAATGGGAAAAGGCAAAGAATCATTATGGGTCTGCTTCCCATGACTAAAAAATCCAAAATCTATGTGAGGAGTAATTGAATATGGATGCTGCATTAATACCTGAAGGCGCAAAACGGTGTTCGTTTCCCAAGTTCATGCTGGGAATAGCCATTGTAGGTGCTGTCCTGCTCTGGGGCGTTTATGCCATGCTGCTGTGCTGGTTCAAAGGGTTGAACCAGACAAATATGAATGATTATTATGGATTTGCCCTGTGGATCTGGGCGGACCTGGCTGTTATAGCCGTGGGAGGCGGTGCCTTTTTTACCGGCCTGCTCAAATATATTTTTAAAGTTGATGAACTCAAGAATATCATTAATTTTGCGGTGATCATCGGGTTTATCTGTTACAGCTCGGCACTGCTGATCCTGGCTATTGATATCGGACAGCCGCTGCGGGGCTGGTTTATATTCTGGCATGCCAACGTGCATTCCATGCTCACTGAGGTGGCTTTTTGTCTGTCCTGCTATTTTGCGGTGCTCACCATTGAGTTCATTCCCAATATTCTGGAAAACAGGCAGCTCAACAAGGTACCTTTTTTTCATCACCTGGCCCACAACATGCATGGTGTGATGGCCATATTTGCAGCCACCGGTGCCTTTTTGTCCTTTTTCCACCAGGGATCCCTCGGCGGTGTTGCCGGTGTCCTGTACGGAAGGCCCTTTGCTTTGCGGGAGGGTCTTTTGATCTGGCCCTGGACCTTTTTTCTTTTCACCTGGTCTGCCGCAGCATTCGGCCCTTGTTTTACCCTTTTGGTGACCCGGATCACCGAAGCGGTTACAGGAAAAAAACTGGTCAAGGACAATGTTATCCATCTGCTTGCCAAAATCTCCGGATGGATGATATTTACCTATATTATTGCCAAAATCATCGACACCATATACTGGGCAACGGTTACCGCGCCCAGTCTTGGATTTGAACTCAGCCATTTTTATACAGGCAACAGCTTATACGGCTATTGGATTCTGGTTACCGAGGTTATCATCTGCGGTCTGATCCCCGGTCTTTTGCTCATCAACAAGAGCACCCGGGAAAACCCCACCCTGCGGCTGGTCGCCATCATTCTGGGGGTTATCGGTGTATGCCTCAACCGCTGGGTCATGGTCCTTCAGGTAATGGCAGTACCGGTCATGACTTTTGATACCTGGGCCCTGTATATTCCCTCCTGGCAGGAAGTGGCCACCACCATTTTGCCTGTGGCCTACGGCATCATCCTTATTGCGGTGACATACCGCTATCTGCCGGTGTTTCCCCAGGAACGGGAGCTGAATCAATCCAAGGCGCAGGAATCTTAGAAAAGGAGAAAAATTATGTTTCCATTTATCTTTGAATGGGTCTGGGATATCGGACATGTCCTTTTTTTCGGCGGCTTGTGGTATGCTGTCGGGATTCTGGGGGCGGGCATGGCATACTGTATTGCCAAAGCAGCCTATGATACTGTAAAGGAATCACAAGACAGCAGTCATTGATTCATCTGTCGGAACTACACTTATCTGAGGCAAAACAGCCGTTCAGATCCGGTTTGCCGGATCTGAACGGCTGTTTCTGCTGAATATCCGGCTTTTGTCACGATTATTTTTTGGGGGCTGACAAAACCCAGTAAACTGCCCAGGCAATGGCCACCGGGGCAAAACCTATGGCTGCAAACAGCACTGCATGGTCCTCCCATGGCTTGATGATCATGGCACAGGCGATGGGGAACAAAATAGACGCAACAATGGCGGCCCGTTTTTTTTTGGATAAGCGCAAAAGGGTGGTTTGGCTATTATTGTCTGGTGGCGGTTTGAGCATCCTTGGCAGAATAAGCATACCGGATATCAACAGGATCAGAACCAGAATTTCACTTACGCCGGTCACGCGGTTTCCCCCTTTTGTCTGTGCAATGAAAAATATTTCTATATCCCAGAGATCCGAAGGTTTGTCAATGCCGGCAGTCGTTTTTGACATGACATCCGGCAGGTTTACTGCAAACGGGATTTAATAAAGGCGGCCATGCAGGCCAGCACCAAATCCGGGTGTTCATGGTGGGGGGTATGGCCGCAGTTTTCGATATGCTGTGTTTCACAGTCCTGGATACCATTTTCTATGGTGGTTAATTGTTGTGCGGTGCCGTAGGGATCATCTTTTCCCTGAACAGCCAGTACCGGCACCTGGATGCGGCAAAGATATTTTGTGATATTCCAATGCACAAATTTTGGATGCAGCCAGGCATCATTCCATCCCCGGAAAGCGGTCTCCGTGTTTTTGCCATGGTACCGGCACAGTTTTTCTTTGAGGCCTCCGGCCAGATAGGCATGTCTGGCAGCCCGGATGGATGCCAGGGTCACAGGTTCGCAAAAAACATGGGCTGCCTCGGTGATCACACCCACAAGCTGGCCGGCATTACGGCTGCCGCCAAAAACAAGGGCGATGGATCCGCCGTCTGAATGACCGATGAGAATATGCTCCCGGATACCGGCAGCTGTAAGAATTTTCGGCAGAACAGTCAGGGCCTGGGTGTGCATGAAGTTGATTTTCCAGGGAAGTCTGCAGGTGCCGGATCTGCCGTAACCCAATCGGGAGAATACAAATGCGTTGCACCCGGTTTCTTTGGCCAGACGTTCTGGAAAGGTTTTCCACATCTGTACACATCCCAGGCCTTCATGGAGAAATACCAGGACTGGGCGGTTATTGTTTTTCTGCCAGTGCCATTGGATTTCAAAAACATTTTTGTCAATAACAAGGCGGTCGGTCACAGGCATTCCTTTTGCCGGTTGCGCTTGCGGCTATCGGCCTTTTTGGTTTTTAAGGGTTTCAAACGCCTTCTGGATTTCTAAAAACCTTTTGGCCGCCAGATCTGAAAATTCTTTTCCCAGATGGGACAATTTGTCTGGATGGTATTTTTTGGCCAGCTGTTTATAGGCAGCCTGGATTTCCTTCCAGGAGGCATCCTTTGCAACACCAAGAATTTCATGTGCCGGCCTGCCCGGGTGGGAACGGTTTGTTCCGGATGTGAACTTTTGGTTTCCTGCAGTTTTCCGGCTGGTGGCGCCGTTGTTTTTTGTGCGTGTTCCTGGATCAGGTCCGAACCGGCCAGGGGGTTTTTGGCCATATCTGTCACCAGTGTTGCGTTTGAAAAAGAACCAGGGCAGTTGACCGTACCGGATAAGATAAAAGATGCAGTATAAGACCAGACCGTCATCCACCCATCCCAGAAACGGAACAAGAATTTCCGGGATGATATCCACCGGGGCGATAAGATAGGCCAGACCCAAAAGTATCAGCAGTATTTTGAAAAACAAGCTCATGGAAAAGGTCAGACCTGGTTTAAAACGTCAATCATGGTAAACATCTGTCGGGATCTTTCAGGGTCTGCAACCTGTTGTTTTAAAAACAATACCGCATCAAAGGTGCCTGCCACATAGATTTTACGCCCATTGACATTGTGGGTGAATTCAAACAGGGCAGATCCATCCGGGGCTGTAAGGGTATAGGTATGCCAGCCGTGGCCGGACAGGTATTGTTCCGGAATCTGCCATTGGTTTTTCTGCACCCGGGGATCGCGTATCTGCTGGATATCTTCCGGATCAAAATCCACTCCCAGTCGATTGAAATAGTTTACCATCGCTTTTGCAGTACCGGAAGTGTCAGCCTTTCCCTGCTGGTGGCTTTCTTTTATTTCCAGACGGTACCCTGCAAAAAGACCGGGAAACCGATCCGCGGCAAAGGCCATCATGGCCTGGAACCCCACTATCTGCTTGGCCATGTTCGGGGCGATAACAGCCGGGGTCCGGGACCGGGATACCGTGGCTTCCAGACGTTTACGGTTTCCGCCTGTGGTGCCCATGACAAAGGGAATGTTATGGCGTGTATAGAATTCGGCATTGGTGTTGACAGCACTGGGGTGGGTATAATCAATGGCGATAAACGGGGCAAACTGTTTGCAGATATCTGTAATGGTATCATCACGGGTGTCCGGCTTCACCAGGCAGATGCGCATATCCGCAACCTGGATAAAATCTTCGACAATATCAGGTCCTGTCAACGAATAGGGAATCAGTTCGAACCGCTGGTCTGTAACAGCAGCCTGTGCCATGGTGGCGGCAACATTGCCGGGCAGGCCATTGACCATGATCTGGGTTTTGTCCATGGGTTGTTTTCCTTATAATCGCATTATGAGTTCTTTGAGACCGGTCACAGGGTATGGTTCCATGTTTTGCATCAGCTGTTTCAATGAGGCCATCGCCGCCGGTATATATGCTTCAAACCCGTTTTTTTTCTTCACCCGGCTCAAATGGGCAAATGCCCCGAGCATCTGCATGTTCCGCGTCAGGCAGCAGAATTGAAAACATTGGGTGAACCTGTGCCTTGCGGTTCTGGACCCAAGGCCCAGCCGGTGCATGGCATAGGATACAAGATCCTTTTGTACCTGACGGGGAAGTGTAACATAGGGATCGATCAAAAGGGAAGCGAGATCATATTGAAACGGACCTGTTCTGGCAGATTGAAAATCAATAAAATAAAAGGTGTCATTTTTCACCATGATGTTTCTGGACTGGCAGTCCCTGTGCATGAGCCCTTGAAAGCTTCCTTCCAAAGCTTTTTGTGCAATAAAGCTGAATTCGTCTTCAAAAGTTTCAAAGAACAGGTTTTTTTCCAGATAGCCATTTACAAAAGCATCCAAAAAATACCGGCATTCTTTTTCCAGGATAAGGGATTTTGAATAAAATGGGGTCTGGCAGGTCCAGGACGGATCAAACCTGTCTGACCCTTTTCGGGAAAAAAGTACCAGAAGGTCAATGGCCTGCTGGTACATCTTTTTTATGGTTGATGTGTCGCTGGTATTCTGTACCAGGTCTGCCAGACGGGTATTGCCCAGATCCTCTAAAACCACCAGACCTGCCAGAGAATCATGGGCCAGTATGGCCGGCACCGGCACTTTTTGTTTGAACAAATGGGTGCCGATATGGACAAACGCCTCCAGTTGTGCCCTTGGTTCAGTGCCGGGCAGACAGATGCCATGGTCACAGATGACAACCGATTCAGGTATTTCGGGGTTTTTCGAGGGGTTTTCAGGCGCAGCCCGGAACCAGACCCGGTCAGATCCGTCACCGGCCAAAGGCAGGATTTTTGTACTCTGGATGTCTGTTTCAAGGGCAGCCGCACCCATCCACTGTCTGGCAGTCCGTGCATAGGCATCCGGTGTGCCCAGGTCTTCCCAGAAAACAGTGTCAGCCACATATGCTGCGACCTGCTTTTTTTTACCCAGGCCTGTAAACAGATCAATACTGGAAAAAATCTTCCGGTCCGGCATAAAATCATAGATCTGGGGGGACAGCACCTGGATACCGGTGAAGGCAAGTCCATTGCCGGGATGGTTGAAGCCTGTGATCCAGCCGCCCGCATCCACTGCCACCTTGTTGAACGCTTTTCTGTCATGGAGTACCAACGTGGCAAGGCACCTTTTATTCACATGGAAATTGTAGACATCTGTCAGATCAAGATTGGTTGCCACATCAGCGTTGATGACAAAAAAATCCTGGTCTGCCATGAAATTTTTTACATTGGCAATGGCACCGCCGGTATCCAGAATTTCAGGTTCGCGGATGCATTGAATATCCGCACCAAACCGGTTTTTGTTCTTTTCCACAAAATCTGTTATCTGTTCACCCAGGTGGTGGGTGTTGACTATGATCTGACTGCATCCGAAACGCACAAGATAATGGAGGGTATGGGCCAGCAGGGGGATGCCCCCCAGGGTGAAAAGGGGTTTGGGAATGGTGTTTGTATAAGGAAGAAGCCGTGTGCCGAATCCTGCGGCCAGTATCAGTGCTTTCATGGTTTTTTCAGGAGATAGTGAGCCGGGACAGGCGGTTGATGATCTGTTTGTAATAATCGATCTGGATCTGGTCTTCAGATCCGTTGATACCGTTTTTAGAGAAAAATCTGGCAGCATTCCGGTAGTTGATCAGTGACAAGGATTCTTTGAGGCGTACCTGTTTGCGTTTATATAAACGCATGCCGTAAGAATGGATTTTTTTGGCCCTTTCCTTTTCGTTGGAAACAGGTTTCTTTTCTCGCTCAAAATACTGGAGTGCGGTTTCATAGGATTCAAAAAAAGGCAGCATAAAAGCAGCAAACCATTTGAGTTTGCGCAACCCTCTGGAGGTGAGGTTGAGCATGTCCTGCCTGTCGATATCCGGTACCAGGATCCCTTCATTGATAAATCCTTTGATACATATGGAAATATGTTCTTCACAGGTGATCTCCTGGTCACAGAAAAATTCATCTTGAAACATCTTTTGTAAAAAACGGTACCGCTGGACCAGGTCAGACCGGGCAAATTTGAACCGGTCCACCTCCAGAATGGCAACCGCAGTATAGGCAGAAGGCACAAAAAAGGAAATCACCGAGTTTTTGTAGTAGTCCAGGATGGCCCGTTTGTTGTGCTTGACAATAAAATAGGTCTCATCTGTTATTTCTTCTTCATCTTCATCCACCAGTTCAATGAAGTTTCTGGATAAAAAATTGAAGATAACCGTATTAAAGGTATTATCCAGGTCCAGCAGCAAGGTTTCGGACAATTCCGCATTATGGACCATCAATATATTCAAGTAGGTATTGGCCTGTTCGATCATATGGCCTTTGGCAAAATTGTTGGTCGGGCTGTTGAGAATAGCACTGGCAATGATGCCGTGGGGCGTGGCCACGGCTTTTTTGTTGATGGCTGCCATGAGCTGGTAACTGAAGTCTTTGACAAAGTCCATATATTCCCGGGCCCCGGCCCGGGACATGTCAATATTTTTTTGCCGGATATAATCTTTGATGGAAATGGGTTCATCAAACCGTATATAGACTTTACCGTATTTTTTTTTCAAAAATTTGCGGGTGCTGATCAGCCCTTTGAGGGTTTCAGGTTTTTTATGGCCCCCTTCAATCTCCTTGAGGTAGGCATCTTCTTCCAGCACCCGGTCATAACCCACAAATATGGGCACAAAATAGAGATTGTCGCAGGCACCGTTAAGGTATGCATTGATGATCATGGCCATTCCGCCGGGCCGGGGTGGCAGAAGCTTTCCGGTGCGGCTTCTGCCGCCTTCTATGAATATTTTTATATTAAATCCTTCATAGAGCAGTTTTTCCAGGTACGCTGCAAAAATTTTGGCATATAATTCAGCGCCTTTAAACGTGCGCCGCAGAAAAAACGCCCCACCGCCTCTGAACAGAGGGCCCAACGGCCAGAAGGACAGGTTTTTTCCGGCGGCAATATGGGGGCAGGGCATATTGTTTCTGAACATGACATAGGGCAAAAGCAGGTAATCCAGATGGCTTTTGTGACAGGGCACCAGAATCAGGGGGGCTTCGGTGGATTTTTCCCGCATCCTGTTGATTTCCTTCTGGTTGACCATCAGACCCTCAAAAATGTTTTTAAATATCCAGGTCAGCAGCCAGTTGCCGAAATTGATAACCCGCAGGGTATAATTGGCTGCGATTTCATTGATATAAGCTGCTGCTTTTTTGTTGGTTTTTTTCAGGGAAATATTGTTTCTTGCAGCATAATCAGCCAGAAATTCCCGTAATGATTGTCTGGTCAATATATCTTCGGTTATTTCCTGGCGGGATTTTAGCACCGGGCCGGTAATACTTTTTCGCTGCCGGTTTAAATTATCCACCAGATGGCTTCTCAGGCGGTGGGTTTGGAATTCTGAATCCAGGCATCGGATATCGGACCGCAAAAGAAATTCTTTGAGATTGACAGGCCGTGCAATTTCTGCCCGGATTTTTTCCGGGTGACGTATCAGGATATACAGCCGTTTTATAAATCCGGGTTTTTCATGGGTGCCAAACAGGATCTCCCCCAGACCCGGGTTCTTATGCATGGGTTTGGTTACATAAATGATGTCTTCAGGTACAATCATTACCGGTTTTTCCACACGTTTTTGAAATTCTATCAAATGGTACAAAGGATCAGGTGTTGCTTTG
Organism: Desulfotignum sp.; assembly: GCA_046482705.1. Classification (GTDB taxonomy): domain Bacteria; phylum Desulfobacterota; class Desulfobacteria; order Desulfobacterales; family Desulfobacteraceae; genus Desulfotignum. The sequence goes on along the minus strand of JAWOEP010000194.1, from coordinate 8,092 downwards.
ATGAACCGGTTGTAAAAATCATCTTCTTCAATCAGGCAGACAAATCCGGATTTTCCTGATAACAGCTCATGTTCCGCATACCCGGAAGTATAAAAATCTTTCAAAGAAAAATGATGAAAAAAGTAATCCAGCTGGGACAGCCAGATCCTGAAAAGACGTTTGACCGGCAGCAGAAAAAAAAACCGCAGATCAAATCCCAGTTCCGGATACGGAAGGTCAAGCTGTTTGAGTCTGGTATGAAAATATAAAAAATCAAAAAGCCGTTTGTTCTTGCTTGCAAATACAATATAGTTGCTTGGTTCCACAGATTGAATTTTTTCCAGGCTATGGTCATCCAGGGTAAGTTTTCGAACAAGCCGGTTGAGGAATATTTTTGTGATATAGCTGTGGTTGCCCGGATAAAGATTGGAAAAATAATCATGGGTGTCTCCCAGCAGGCAATTAATGGTGGTGCGAATCTTTGCCCTGGTTCTGGGAACAATGGTTTTGAGCAGCGCAAACAGGTTCATGAAATTTCCCTTTAATAGTTGGCCTTGCTGTGGTGATGTTCAGCCACTAGGTATTATCAAAACTGGTCTGTAAAGGCAATATTATAATTGGCTGCACCAGGTATGAAACCCTCCCAAAATAGCCTTGATTAATCGTTTGTGCTGTGTTATTTTTCACACGCCATTGACAAACACAAGTAGTTGCTTAATTGTTTTGACGATTTGGGTGTTGAATAAAATTTTAAGGAGGATGTCTTTATGAAAACATTAATTGGTGGTGCGATTGCTGTTCTTCTCGGTGTTGTGGGACTGGCAGTCTGGTTTGGTGAATTTTTGGATCTTCTGGCTGGATGTATTCCGCCTGTACTGCTGCTGGGCGGTGGTCTGGCACTGTATCTGGGCTTTGATGAACTCAAGGACTCCTGGAAAAACAAGGAGGGGAAAGACGTCCCTGCTGATGACCAGTCCAGAATTGCCGAGCTTGAAAAAGAGCTCAACGAGTTGAAAAAAAGCAAATAATCCGGTTTGCGCATATTGTTTACAAGAAGGGCCTGTTGCAAAGCGGCCCTTTTTTTTGCAATATGAAGAACCGTTTTATCAGAACAAACGTCAGTCATAGAGGTAATAGTTTCTGGAAATACTTTTAAAGGTGGACAGATTCCCTTGCCAGAACTCTTCCAGGGTTTTTATGTCGTCCAGGGCAGCGATACATTTCCGGATATTTTTGTCTCCCAATATCAGGTCCATGGGTAGCCGCTCATATTCATATTCATAGGGCGGCGGCTTGAATGCAAACGCATCCGGGTGATATCTGATAATCAGCTGCAATGCCAGCAGAGATGCGGCATAGGGTCTGAAGGTGGTTTTGTCTGTCACATGGATATGAAATCCTTTGCAGATCTGATCCTGCCATTTACCTGATGTGGGCTGAAACCATACCGGCCGGAACCGGGCCCCGGGAACCATCCGGTTCAGCACCGGCCCCATTTGGGAAGTGTCCATAAACGGGGCACCGAACAACTCAAAGGGCAGGGTGGTGCCCCGGCCCTCACTGATATTGGTGCCCTCAAAAATGACCTGGCCCGGGTAGACCATGCAGGAAAGCGGGGTGGGCAGATTGGGGGAAGGGGGGATCCATGTCAGACCGGTATCCTGCCAGTACATGCTGCGTTTCCACCCGGTCATGGGAACAACGGTCAGATCACACCCCAGTTGAAATTCATGGTTGAAGAATTGACAGATTTCTCCCACAGTCATCCCGTGGCGCATGGGAATGGGAAAGCGGCCCACAAACGAAGCTGCGGAGGGGTCCAGGACATTGCCTTCCACCTGGCAGCCGCTTATGGGATTGGGCCGGTCAAGGACAACCACCTGCTTGTTCATATGTGCGGCCGCTTCCATGCATAAAGAAATGGTGTATATAAAGGTGTATACCCGGGTGCCGACATCCTGGATATCCACCACAAGGGTGTCGATATTTGCCAGCATCCGGGAATCAGGGACCCGGGTGCTGCTGTATAGACTGTATATGGGAATATTCAGATCCGGTTCCATGCCATGGTCTGATTCGATCATATTGTCCTGTTTTTCCGCATAAAACCCGTGCTGGGGAGAAAAAATTGCGGTGAGTTGTCCCGGGAAGAGGTCCGATATGACTTCGCGGGCATGGGTAAACCGTGAATCAACCGATGCGGGATTGGCCAGCAGGCCCAGTCGACAATCCTGTAAAACATCCGGGGGACAGTGCTTTAGATTCTCAAGCCCAATATTTACACAAGGGGACATGTATTATCTCCATAAAGTTGGCAATTTGCTGTGGCACGATTTTTATCACAGGTGTTGACAAAAATTCAAATCCTAACTAAATATTGTGGTTCATCCACAAGGAGTTCCTTATAAATGAAGTTTAAGACAAGCAGTTCCATTGCCGGTATCACGCCCTATGAAGCTGGTAAACCTTTAACCGAGCTGTGCCGGGAATATCATATCCATTCTGCTGTAAAACTGGCATCCAATGAAAACCCACTTGGTTTTTCTACCATGGTGCATGCAGCTGTGCTGAAAAGTTTGTCCGGCATGAACCGGTATCCGGAACCGGTTGACCACGATCTGTGCTGCGCTCTGGCAAAAAAATACCGGGTGGCACCGGAAAACATCGTGCTGGGCAATGGGTCTGATGATCTTATCGCCCTTCTGGCCCATGCTTTTTTAAACCCCGGGGACCAGGCCCTGATGCCCCTGCCTTCTTTTCTCATGTATGAAATCAGTGTAAAAACGGCAAAAGGGGTGCCGGTTATGGTGCCCCTGGACAGATTTGATACCAATCTTTGTGCACTCGCCCAAAATATATCACCTCACACCCGGATGGTCTTTGTCACCAATCCTTTCAACCCCACCGGCAGTGCCATTACCAGGGATGCTTTTCAGGAATTTGCGGCAAAGATTCCTTCTGATGTGCTCATTGTGGTGGATGAGGCATATATGGAGTTTGTCAGGGACCCGGATGTGTTCAATTCCCTGGAAAACCCGTTGCAGGATCCCAGAATCGTGACTTTGAGAACATTTTCCAAAGCTTATGGCCTGGCCGGATTCAGGATCGGGTACGGCATCATGGATAAAGAAGCAGCCCGGATCCTCAACCGGATCCGTCAGCCCTTCAATGTCAACGGCCTGGCCCAGACAGCTGCAAAGGCGGCCCTGGCGGACCAGGCCTTTTTGGCACACAGCATTGATGTCATTCACCAGGGTATTGACTTTTTAACTGCCGAGCTGACAGCCATGGGGTTAAAGCCATTGCCCACCCAGGCCAATTTCCTGATGGTTGATGTCAAGACCGATGCCACAGAGATTTTCCAGAAACTGCTCAGGCAGGGGGTGATTGTCCGGTCCATGAAATCATACGGTTTTGATACGTTTTTGCGGGTTAATGCAGGCACCTTTGCAGAAAATCAGGCATTTATCACGGCATTGAAAACTGTTCTGGAATCAGATACCTGACCCTTTTTTTCGGAAACCAACCAAGGATAAACACACATGCCCCATCGCATCATCACCATTGACGGCCCGGCCGGGGCCGGAAAAACAACGGTCAGCAGGCTGCTGTCACAGGACCTGGGATGTGTACGGGTTGATACCGGGGCCCTTTACCGGGGCGTTGCATATGAGATTATTCAGCAGAATATTGCCTGGGAAAACGAAGATGTTTTGAAAAATTTTTTGTCTACACTTGATCTGCATTTTATTTTAAAAAAAGATGGCCTGCGGCTCTTTTCTTCTGGAAAAGATATCACGCCCCATATCCGGACATCCCGGATCACCATGCTGGCATCTGCCACTTCTGCCAAATCCGCTGTCCGATCGGCCCTGCTGGAAATCCAGCGCGGGATTGCCCGGCAGCAGGATGCAGTCTTTGAAGGCCGGGATATGGGCACCGTGGTTTTTCCGGATGCCACGGTCAAGTTTTTTCTTTTTGCTGATCTGTCCGTGCGGGCCAGACGCCGATATGATGAGCTGCAGGATGAAAAAAAAGATTTTTCCCGTGTCAAAGAACAAATTCAGAAGCGTGACACGGATGATACCTTACGGGCCCAGGCACCCCTGAAGTCGGCCCCTGATGCCATCCACATCGATGCATCTTATCTGACACCCAGGCAGGTAGTGGATAAGATGCACACATATCTGTAAAATCAATCAAAACATAAGAATATTTTATTGATTTTATTTTTTTTTATTGCTATAAAGGTAAATTGTACTTGTCCTTTTTGACCCAATGAGGACAGGTAACTAAATTCGATTAGGGGGAATATTATTAATGAACAACATTACTGAAGAAAACGAAAATCAAGACATGAATACTGAAGAAACAGAGACACAGGAAACGGAATTTGCGGCCCGGGCAGAAGAATTTGATAGCCGGGAAGCTGACCAGGAAGAATTCGGAGACCAGGAGGAATACAATTCCACGCCCGGTCATGAGATTACCGGTGAAGAATCAATGGAAGAGCTTCTGGGCATTTATGAATCCAGCCTGAAAAAATTCGAAGAAGGTCAGGTGGTTACCGGAACCGTTATATCCGTGGGCCGAGATATGGTGCTGGTGGATGTGGGATACAAATCCGAAGGGCGGATCTCTATTCAGGAATTCATTGATGAGGAAGGCAATGTTAATGTCAAACTCAATGATCGCTTTGAGGTAATGATTGAAGTGTGGGATGAGGAAGAGGAAACCGTTCTTTTGTCCCGTGAAAAAGCCAAGAAAGTCAAGGTATGGGATGCCATCAAGGAAATCTATGATGCAGACGGTACCATCGAAGGGGTTATCACCAACCGGGTCAAGGGTGGTTTCTCCGTTGATATCGGACTGCAGGCATTTTTGCCGGGATCCCAGGCTGATCTTCGCCCCATCCGCAATATGGATGAGATGGTCAACAAGACCTATGAATTTAAGATCCTCAAGTATAACAAGAAACGTAACAATATTGTCCTGTCGCGCCGGGTACTGCTGGAAGCGGAACGTGAAAAGATGCGGACCGCCACCCTTCAGGCCATTGAAAATGACAAGGTCATGGAAGGCATTGTTAAAAATATTACGGAATACGGAATTTTTGTGGACTTAGGGGGTGTGGACGGACTGCTCCACATTACAGATATCTCCTGGGGCCGGGTGAAACATCCGTCGGAACTGTATTCAGTGGGCGATAAAATAACGGTCAAAATTTTGTCCTTTGATTTTGAAAAGGAACGGGTTTCTCTGGGCATGAAACAGCTCACACCCGATCCCTGGACCACGGCAGTGGACAAATACCCCATTGGTTCAAAAATTGTGGGCAAAGTTGTCAGTCTCACCGATTATGGTGCATTCATAGAACTGGAAGAAGGGGTGGAAGGGCTCATCCATGTGAGCGAAATGTCCTGGACCCGCAAAATCCGCCACCCATCCCAGATGGTAACTGTGGGAGAAGAGGTGGAAGCCGTTGTTCTGGATCTCAAACCCGACAACCGCCGTATCTCTTTAGGCATCAAGCAGACCCAGGAAAATCCCTGGGAAGTGATCTCCCAGAAATACCCGGTGGGCACCATTATTGAAGGAAAAATTAAAAACATTACGGAATTCGGCCTGTTCATCGGCATTGACGATGATATTGACGGTCTGGTGCACATTTCTGACATTTCCTGGACCAAGCGCATCAAGCATCCGTCCGAAGTGTACAAAAAAGGCGACACCATTCAGGCAGTGGTGCTGGATATTGACAAGGCAAATGAGCGCTTCTCCTTAGGTATCAAGCAGACCCAGTCAGACCCATGGGAAACAGTGGCCCAGCGGTATGAAGTGGGCAAGGAAATTTCCGGAGTGATCACCAATCTCACAGATTTCGGTGTGTTTGTGGAGCTCGAAGAGGGCATTGAAGGCCTGGTCCATGTATCTGAAATCAGCAAGGAAAATATCAAAAGTCCCAAAGACCACTACCAGGTGGGCGATACCATCACAGCCAAGGTCATGAACATCAATTCTGATGAAAGGCGCATCGGACTTTCCATCAAGCGTCTGGAAGATGATGATGATGACAGATACCTGGAAGAATTTGCCAAGAACATGAAACCCGCCACGTCTTCTTTTGGGGAGATCCTGCGCTCCAACATCCAGGAGCAGATTGAAGCCAACAAAGCCCAGGAAAATAAAAAAGAAGATGAATAAGACTGTTTTTGCTCTGTAACACACAGGGTTTTGATACTAATAAACAAGGGCCGGGTAAAATACGATTTTATCCGGCCCGTTTTTTTTGGGATATGATTTATGTTTTCACGACGACACCCGGTTCTGTTCTTTTTGTTAATGATGGCCTGCTGCGCCACTGCCCTGTTTTTGGGGGTGGCAGCCCTGATATTTGTAAGTGCAAAGATGATGGACACCGCCGGTACCCATAAGGAATCCCGGGCAAATATCGGGATCATAGAGGTGACCGGCCCGATCCTGTCATCCAAAAAAATCATTGAAAACATCACAACCTTCAGGGATGATGACAAAATCCAGGCCATCGTCGTCCGGGTGGACAGCCCGGGTGGCGGTATCGGGCCGTCCCAGGAGATATTCAGAGAGCTGATGAAAACCCGGAAAGCCAAAAAAGTGGTTGCCTCCATGGGATCGGTTGCTGCCTCAGGGGGGTATTATGTGGCTGCAGCTGCTGAAGGAATCATGGCCAATCCAGGCACCATTACCGGCAGTATCGGGGTGATCATGGAATATGTGAATATCATGGAGGTGGCCAAAAAAATCGGCATTTCCCCTGTGGTTATCAAAAGCGGGGAATTCAAGGACATGGGATCCCCTTTGCGGGAACTTGGGGAAAATGAAAAAAAGCTGCTGCAGGAGCTGGTGGATGAGCTGCATCTGCAGTTTGTCACAGACACTTCCCGGGCCAGAAACATATTACTGGAAGACATGACAAAGCTTGCAGACGGCAGGATTTATACCGGACAGAGTGCGCTGGAACTCAATCTCATCGATAGGCTGGGAAATCTGGATGATGCTGTTTCCTGGGCAGGGGAGATGGCTGGCATTGAAGGCCGGCTGATTCCGGTATATCCGAAGGAAACTCCCATATCCTTTTTGCGCAAAATAGCCCGGACCCTATTCAAAGATCTCAACATCTCCGGCACCGTGACGGATAATTTCCGGTATATCATCAATTAAAGAGATCACAGATGACGCTGTTCCCGGAACCGCTCCTCCGTCAATTACCACATCCAGACGGTTTTTGAAAAAATCATGGAGCAGGGAAGGATCCTGGAAAACCCGGCCTTCCGGGTCAGTGGCAGATGTGGATATAATGGGATTGCCCAGCTCCCTGGCCAGTGCCAGGGCGATCATGTGGTCGGGCACCCGGATGCCTGCTGTTTTTCGCTTGGTGAGCATGATCTTGGGAACCATTCTGGATCCTGAGAGCACAAAGGTATACGGGCCCGGCAGCAGCCGCTTCATATTCCGGTAGGCAACATTGGATACCTTGGCATAGGTGGCAATATCCTTGAGATCCGGACAGATAAAACTGAAAGGCTTGGACTGGCTGCGCTGCTTGATGGCATACACCTGTTCAATGGCTTTTTTGTTCATGATATCACATCCGATACCATAATAGGTGTCAGTCGGGTAGGCGATAATCCCCCCTTTTTTCAGTACATCCACCACTTGTGAAATAAGTCTTTCCTGGGGATTTTCCGGATTGATTGTAAGCAGCATTAAAATTTTCCTGTTAAAAGATTTCAGCAGCCCACCATATCATATCTGGTGCTTCGGGCAAATGAAAAATATGGTCAGTTTCAAAGACTTGACCTGTAACGCACCAGGGCATATGTTATAAGTATACCTAAATAATGGCGGGTATGAAAAATGCCCCGGGAAAAAGGAGGACAACATGGAAAAAAAGATTCTCATACCAGTGGACACATCACGGTCATCCCTGCACGCTGTACGGTATGTTGTTCACATATCGTCTGTTATTAAAAATCTGCACTGCGTCTCAGCATTTATGAATAATGTAGGAGCCCTTGCTTTGTTTATGCCGGTAGCCATTCATCTTGCCCGGAAATATGACCGTCCCCCTTCA